>JAOZGV010000150.1 GCA_026015225.1 Candidatus Bathyarchaeota archaeon | reverse complement strand
CTCTCCAATAATTTTAACTCTAAAAATAAATCATATGGAAGTTGCCCGCCAAGCATATAATATTGAAATTGCGGATAAATTACCTTTAGCTTTTTATGAGGAAACAATTAATCGTTCGGATCCAAAAATGGTCTTGGACATAATAGAAACATTCCATCATAGAGTTGAGAGAAATATAACTGTAGAGAATCTAAAATTCACTCATAATATTAATGACTTAAACTCCGGAAACAATGAAAGTGCCTACTCAAAATTACCCACAATGCTTGATAAAATGAGAGAGCAATTAAATCTGGCAGAGCGCATCGTAGCCGTTAAGGCAGATGAAGTAGCTAAGAGAGTTTTAAACACCCATTTCATGAGAGATGTAGCTGGGAATTTAAAGGCTTTTTCAAGTCAAAAATTTCGATGTAAGAAATGTAATGCGAAATTCAGAAGACCACCTCTTAATGGAAAATGCTTAAAATGTGGAGGTGAATTATCTCTGACTGTCTATAGAGGGTCAATAGAGAAATATCTTGGAGTGGCCAATGATCTTGTAAAGAGATACGCACTAGACATATATTACGAACAAAGATTGAAACTCTTCCATGATGAGATTGAATCATTATTTAAAGAAGAAGAGGAAGAGCCCGAGAAGCAATACATGCTAAGCGATTTCCTATAGGAGAGTACCCTGAACGTCAATAAATTATATTCATCCCAAAGCTTTCTTAGTCTCTAAAAGAAACGTTAGAAAAGGCCTCATTTCTAGAACAAAAATCATCCAATCTTTGGAAAGTGGTGACAAATATCTGTCTGGAATGCGTGAGAAAAGCAATCTTACAGACTCTTGTATTAGATATCACCTTAAGACCTTGAGAAGAGAAGGAATAGTAAAAAAAGCCAATTATAGTAGACCATTTCAATGGACTCTAACTGGAAAAGGTCAACAGAAACTTCTTTAAGGAATGTTATTACACGCACATGGCATGCTCTTACACTTTGGGCATTTTCTGTCATATTTCATTACAGCTACTTTTTCAAGATCTATCCCAAGTAGGTTACATTCACTACATAACCATGCTAGTACATCTGCCGCTTCATTTTCCAAATCTTTTTTATTGCCTTTAATCAATGCATTTGCAAATTCTCCAACTTCTGTCATTAGCCAAAGCATTGTATTTTCTTTCCCCCTTTTAGAATCTCTTTGAATGTAAATTTTCTCCATTAATTCTTGAAAATTCTTTATACTAGTCATGATTTTGTAGCATTCCATAAATTGAATTCTTTTCAATTCTATTATAATTCTAAAGGAACTTTTTCATACTTATTTGAACAAGGATTTCCTTCTGTTACATACATACTCTTGTCTTTAAGATCCATAATCATTGAAAGAATGGTTTCGAAACTATGTTCTTTAGGAGAACGTTCATCAGTATGTCTACAGATAGAGTAGGGATGATCGAAATGATCGCTTGTAGCATTCTTAATTTCTCTCTCTTCTATCTTCCCGATTTTGGGTTTTAATAATTCTTTCATCCTATGCCATCTTGTTATTGAATCTGGAAAGAATATTTTTCCCAGATCCTTAATACCGGGATTAAATTCTAGAAAATTATTCGAATGAGTTAAAATTCCCTGAGAGGGATAAGTTACTGCAACATCTTCAGGTGTAATTTCAAGGTTTAATACCTCACCATCAGAATGTGCTATCATAAAATTTATTGATGCTGACCTTTCTGCTCTAAGTACAGCGGATAATGCATCTCTGATTCTCGTAGAATTCATTATTTTTCTAGAGATCACGGTAATCAATGGAACTGCGGGCTGAATTTTATCCTTATTGGAAATCAAAGCATTGATACATAAACCTATGCCAGCAGAGTTGAGTCCTTTATGACCCACCATTCCCGCTTCAATATGCATAGCAATTTTTGGCCTCTCTTTCTGTTCGATCATAAGAAAGATACAAGAATCCTTTAAACCATACATAAAATCCCAATTTTGTCCTATGAGAACATGACCTGATTTTGTTGCTTGGGGAGAAAATGCAAAAGATGTACATCCTTCAAGATATTTCCCTGCTAAAGAAGTAATTGCAAGTTCATATCTTGCGTTTAGGACAACAATGTCTTCTAAACTCTTCTCAGAGCCTGCAGCGATACCTTCCATCTCTTTTAAGATCTCTGGATAGAATTTCTCCAATAAAGAAATTGAATTCTTTATTTTTAATTTTGCATCATTCCAATCTATTTTAAGCAAATCTGAAAAATATCTTTCGTAAAATTTTAAATTATAATCTATGAGCTTTTTTGCCTTTGAGCCATGTTGTAGACCACAATCATATGGATTGCCTTTTACTTTCACAATGGGTGTTTTTAACATAATCCTTCAACAATCTCTTTAAAATATCGGGATATTTATAAAGCTGCTTTAAATAAGAATAGATCTGTCTTTCTTTGGAGTTGATTGTTCTATGAGTAAGAGAGGACGCAGGGAAAAGCAGAGGAGACGAGAAGCTCCAATGCCTGCAGCTAGTGCAGGATTACTACGCTTCTTTGAAGAAGATACCCCAGGCATAAGAATTAGACCAGAAATTGTATTGATTATAGGAGTGACTATAATAGCGATTAGTTTAATAGTAAATTTCTCTCTAAAATAAAAATTCTTTCAGATTTCTTAATGGTAAAATAGGGATAGGTTCTGCGTTAATCCCCAACTTCTTGCTTAAGTAATTAGAAAAAGCCTTCTTAAATCCTGTATAAATAAAGACTTTTTTGGCACCAGTCCTCTCAATAAAACTAATTAATTGTTTGAAATCAGCATGACCGCTTAAAGGAAAACCTGTAATATAACGATATGTATCGTTTATTACCCAACCTGTGGTAACCGCTTTTACTCCATTATCGAAATTCAATTTTCTTTTTGAAGGAAGAGTAACATATACACAAGACCTTTCCTTGATGATTTCATATTCATAATTCAATTCTGAATGTTCAAGGTTTACCCCACTTTCAGAATATACTTTGCAAATTTTTGAAATTCTTGGGTGAGTTAGAATTTTTAAATTGGTAAATTCATTAAAAATTTTAATAATCTCTTGCGCTTTCCCTGCAGAATATACATGAAAAATCGGTATTTTGTCATTTTTCAAAAGCTCTAATGACCATTTTATTATTTCAACATAAACATTCTCCCTTTTAGGAAATATAAATGTGGGATTACCAAAAGTAGCCTCAATAATTAATGTATCACATTCAACCGCATCAGCCTTTTCAGTGATTAAAGTATCGACATAATTTATATCACCTGTATATAGTATGCTCGAATTAGGGGTTTCAATTTTATATTGAACAGATCCCAGCATATGGCCTGCATTTAATGGTGTAACTTGAAGATCGTCAAAATTTAATGTTTGATTTATTTTAACAGGATTAAAATTTGTGACGGTTTTTTCTCTTATTTTTTCATAAATATTTTTACTCTCTTCAGTTGAATATTTAGCCTCAGAAGTAGCAAAACCTGACATATGGTCTGCATGAGAATGGGTAATAAAAACAATATCTTCTTTTAAAATCGAAGATTTTGAAACAGGATCAAAAATTAATCTATTTTTATTATTTCTAATTACTATTCCATTCTGCCAACCAATTTCAAATTCAAGATTCACTTAGTGAAATTCCTCAGTCCAATTAAATATTAAAAAATAATCGATAGATTGTTTTATTACATTATTTGATTTACACCTGTTAAAAAATTATTTGTAATATAAAAAAATTTTATTAAATTTGAACAATT
>JAOZGV010000149.1 GCA_026015225.1 Candidatus Bathyarchaeota archaeon | reverse complement strand
AAGATAAGCGTCGTAATTAAATTCCTTTCAATGCACACTAAATCTTTTCTACTTCTTTCGGAACATCTTTTTTAGGTTATCTTCCACTTGATTTATTGGATGGCTTAAAGCTTTGTCTAATAATTTTTGATAAATCATATTCCCTGTTTTCTGATCTGAAATCCACTCAGAAACGAATTCACCTTCTCTAATATCTTTGAGAATATCTTTCATAGATCTTTTTACCTCATTTTTCCGCTTTGCTGGCATAATTTTATCAGTTTTTGTTAATACTCCAAATTGAGCAGTTTTAGACGATAGTTCAAATACATGTTTAAGGAAGCCAAATTCAGCAGCTGCCTTAAAACCTTCGCTAGCCTCCCCTGAACCATACATTTCAAGTGCTACCAATTCTGGGGGATATCCAGCTTCCGACAATACTTCCAAAGCAAGTAACATTATTTCATATATTGCCGGCCAAACTGCTTGTTCTGAAAAGAGATCGATTCCAGCTTCTTGTGCAAAAGTCATTTCAAAAGCACCGCCGCCTGGAAGTTTTGTAGCTCCTATCCCCTTTGCGAGTGCAAGACATATATCCCATGCATTCCCTGAGGTGTCTTGATAAACATCAACGGCTGCGGGCGTACCTAGTCCATTAATGAAGCGATCTCTGACCTTTTCACCAAACATTCTAGGAGCAACCAATATGATATCGACATCAGGAGAGGGAACTATAAGTTTGAAATTTATTGAATACCCGTGAGCAAAATCTAGCACCATTCCTTTTTTAAGATAGGGGGCGATTGAATTTTTATATACTTCCGCGTGAGCTTCATCTGAAATTAGCATCATTATGATATCTGATTCTTTAGCCACATCATCTATTGATTTAACTTTGAAACCTGCTTTCTTAGCATCTTCCGCATAATGATTTGAGACGTTTCCAATGATGACTTCGAGACCATTATCTCTAAGATTTTGAGACTGCGCATGCCCCTGGTGTCCATATCCAATACAACCAATTACCTTTCCTTCTAAATGGGAAAGGTCTGCATCCTCATCAAAAAATACCTTTGGCAAAATTAACACATTCATATTTATGTGATTTAGCATTTTTAAGATTTAACGAGAAAAAGAGGCAAGTATAAAGTTATTATCATTTTTATTTCGCATAGTTTTAGGGAGAATTCTAATTAATATTAAAATTTAATGAAAATTATTAAATTATGATATAGGTTTTTAGAAATGAAATTAGTAACTTTCGAAATAAATACCATTCTTGGAAAATTCACCAAAATTGGTGCTATAATTCTTGACCAAATAGTGGACTTGAATTTAGCTTATGCCTTATATCTTTTTAACGTGAAATCAGAAGAAAATGCTTACCGTATAGCCAATTTTACTATCCCATCTGATATGGTGAAGTACTTAACGTATGGAAAGCCTACTATGGAAGCTTCTAAAAAAGCACTCGAATATGTGCATGCACAGCTAAAAAAAGGTGATGACTTAAAAGGGCCTAATGGAGAGAAAATAAATTACGCAAGAAAAGAAGTAAAATTACTAGCTCCAATACCGAGACCAAACACTTTGAGAGATTTTATGGGCTTTAAGAAGCACTTAGAAACTGGCCTCAAAAAGCGGGGAAAAACTATACCGAAGATATGGTATGAAATTCCCATATACCATAAAGGAAATCCAAATATGATTGCTGGTCCAGATGATCCAATTCTATGGCCTAGTTATACAAATAAATTGGATTACGAATTTGAATTAGGGATGTATATCGGAAAAAAAGGAGTCGACATTCCTAAGGAAAGAGCAGCAGAATACATCGCGGGGTATACTATTTTCAATGACATTAGTGCAAGGGACAGGCAAATGCTTGAGATGGAGGTTAACGTAGGTCCTGCAAAGGGGAAGGATTTTAACAATAGTAACATAATGGGTCCTTGTTTAGTAACTGTAGATGAAATTCATTCAAGTATAAGAAATCTAAAAATGGTTGCTAAAATAAATGAAGAAGTAACTTGTGTAGGAGATAGTGGAGACATGTATTGGACATGGGAGGAAACAATTGAATATTGTTCTCAAGATGAGACACTTTATCCTGGAGAATTCTTTGGTTCAGGTACTGTTGGAGGTGGTTGCGGGGCTGAAATAGATAAGTGGATAAAACCAGGAGACATTATTGAAATGGAGATAGAAGGTATCGGAGTTCTCAGGAATAAAGTGGTTAAGGCTAAGAATACAAAACTTTGGAGAGGAAAATATTAATTTAAAATAAGTGTGTGCTTAAAAATAAATAGATTAAAGTTTTAAAGCGTTCTTGTAGATGCTCTGAACAACAAGATAATGATATCGCGCGAGAAATTGTCTGAAAAGAAAAATAAAATTAGATAGTCAGAACTATCTTGAGGCCTTTTTGTCAAAGGTTAATCTTTAGGATTTTCAGATTAAGTATAAAATTTTTAGCCTTTGATGGCCCCGAATGTAAGACCTCGAACCAGATATTTCTGAATTGCAAGACCAAACCCTAGAGTTGGAATAATAGCGACAATTCCTAGAGCTGACATTAGTCCATAGAGATGGCCTACATCAGCTTCAAAGAGACCAATCTGAACGGGTATAGTTATAGCATGTCTATGTGTTATGGTCAATGCAACGATCAAGTCGCTCCAATTCAAGATGAATATGAATAGCGCTGTTACAGCAAGTCCTCCTTTAACAAGAGGGAGTGCGACTTTTGTAAAGACCTGGGGTGGAGTGGCTCCATCTATTAAAGCAGCTTCATCCACCTCTGGAGGTATATCATCAAAGAAGCTTCTCATCAACCATACCACGAAGGGCATTGGAAACAACCCATAGAGCAGTAGCATGCCAGGAAGAGAGTCCAATAGATGAATCGTGGAAAACCAGATGACAATTGGCATGAGAATTGCAATAGGCGGAAGCATTCTGAATGTCAGAAACAGGTAATCGCTTCCAGCCTTGTATCTGGACAATGAATATGCAGCACAAGTTCCAATAAACAGCGCAATAAGTGTTCCACCTGTGCTTAAAATTAAACTGTTTATTATTGATTTGGTTGCTGTTTCGTGCGGTAATGTTAATATTGCAGCATGACTTGCTTCTACCAATCCCCAATCGAGAATTGTTTCTTTGGGGATAAAGAGTACCATAAAATTTAAAAGAGTTGGATTCCATGGCCACCAATGAACTCGGGTAGGGATCCATTCAATCTCTGGTTTTAGTGCCATCGTAAACATCCAATAAATAGGGAATAGTGCGAAGAAGATCACACCTAATCCAAATATGTACTTGATAATCAAATTAATTATATTTTCCAAACGTTGTTCCATCTTTCATCATTCTCCTCTTTGTGCGGCCCTTAATGGTTTTACGGCATAATATCCAACAATTGCCATGGTCAACAGGATAACTATACTTTGTGCCGCAGTTGGACCGTATCTCAGATATCTGAATCCTGCCTCGTAGAGATTCATTGAGATCGTTTGAGTTGAGTATCCAGGACCTCCTCCTGTCATCATGAAGGGGTAGTCGAAGAGCTTAAAGCTCTCTACGGCTCTAAGAATCAGAGCGATCATCGTCGGCCTTCTCAACATTGGAAGTACTACGGTTCGGAAAGTATGCCATCTAGAAGCTCCAAGGACATAGGCCGCGTTGATTGGATCTTGTGGTAAACCTAAAAGTGCTGCACTCATTATTAGAAATATGAATGGGGTCCACTGCCAAATATCAGCAAGTATGATCGCGACATAGGCCCATTTGGCAACCATTAGGAAAGGGATTGAACCGAAGCCCAACAAGTTCAGCAAACCGTTAATTGGACCAAGCTTAATAAACATCAAGTAAAATGTATAACCGCCCGCTGCAGGAACAACCATCATAGGGACGATTGCAATCAATACAAAGAATTTCTTTCCGAAAAAATCTCCCATAAATACATAGGCCAATAGGAATCCCAGCAGAAATTCGACCGGAACGCATACTGCAGAAAACAATAAGGTTCGCCCAATCGCGTTCAAAAATAAATCGTCAGGGATGACTCTAATATAGTTGAGTGGACCGATGAAGTCTGCTTTCCACCAATCAATAGTTATTTGAGGGGCCCAATTTGTCATACCAACATACCATGTCAGCGCAAAAGGAATCATGGCAGTGAAATTCATCACTATCATTAGAGGAAGTTGAAGAATATTCTTAAATTTTGCCGGGTCCCGCCACAAACTTCTTAATCCCAAAATCCCACCTACTGTGTCCTTTATTATTTATTCACTTATTATTAAAGTATTTTCATGAAAAATTTTTTAGTAACTGTATTATCCAACTATGGATAGTGCGCACGCACAAAATTATAAAATAGGCATTAAGAAGACTTATAGTAAAGTGATCAGTGCAAATTTCTGAATTTAATTTTCGATTAACCGAAATATATATTAACTTTATTTTTGCAATTTATAAGTCCAATTGACCGTGGAGGTATTGATATGGTTAAAGTTGAAGTCGACTATGAGAAATGTAACGGAGACGAAATTTGTGTAAGTGTTTGCCCAGTTTCTGTGTTTGAAATGAAGGAAGTACCTGAGTATCCTGGAGATAAGAAATCAGTCGTTGTCAATAACGATGCTTGCATAGTTTGCAGAGCTTGTGAAATGCAGTGTCCAACTCAAGCAATCATAGTTACTGAATAGTTCAGATAAAAAATTCCTTTATTTTCATAATTATCTTTTTTTTTATTTTTTTTATAGTTGACAGGATGTTACATTTGTAAAAATATTGAAATATAAAAAATTCCTTTTTAAGGAATTAATTGAGATTAATACTATCCATTTCGCTAAAAAACTGCTAACATTGGGATAGGTAATTGATGACTTTTGTGCTAATTCTCCAGCCCGCTTTCTCTCAATAACTTATTGTAAATTACTAACATAAGATCTAAAGTAATGGGAAATATTGTATGTATCAGTGCATTAAGTAAAGACATAAATATATATCGGGAACTGATATATCTCCTTGAGATATAATGACTAAAGAAAAAATATCAAGAAGAAGCTTTGCAAAAACAGCGGCAACTGGGATAGTTGGACTCGCTGTAGGCGCAGGCATAGGATACGGCGCTGCATCAATGGCTAAGCCCCCGGCCGCACCTGGCGGCACAGCTACAGTAACCAGTACTGTTACACAGACCGCACCTGGCGCAGGAATTGATTTTCCATTTAACCTTCCTAGGGAAGGGGCCACTATAAGAGAGAGGGCTGTAAACGCAGCTAAATTTGTACTCGAACAAAACCCTGAATGGAAAGGAGAGGAGCTAGTACTTGCTTGTGTAGGAGGATATGAACATGGATTCGTTGCAATGAAGGAATTCTGGGAAGAAGCAACAGACATACCAGTCACAGTTGTAACGACGCCTCTGCCAGACTTTTTCGATAAGATGATGGTGGAAGCAGTCAGCAAAACTGGAGACGTCGACTTATTGAACGCTCAAGCGATGTATTTCTGTGATCTTGCCGAGGCAGGTTTGCTTGCCGAGTTAGACGATTTTGCGATGTGGATAGATATAAGAGAACATGGAAGACCTGATGGTTACATTTATCCATTGAACTACTCAATACCCAGATATGCAGGAAAACTTTACGGATTCCTTCAAGACGGTGACGTACAGACCCTTTATTACCGACAAGATTGGCTTGAAGACCCAAATGAGAAGAGTGCTTTCGAAAGACAGGAAGGTTATCCGCTTGATGTCCCCATAACAATGACTGAATATAATGACATGTGTAGATTCTTCACCAGGCCAGACGATGACGTGTGGGGCGATTCTTCAGGTAGAGAATTGTCACGAAATTGTTTCACCTACTACCTCTTTGTAGCCGGCACGAAATGGCCAAATTGGTATTACTTCGATGATAGTATGAATGCGCAGTTGACATCAGACGAGGCAATTATGGCAGGAGAGATGTTTCTCGAAAATACAACGTACGGCCATCCAAGCTTACCTGAACTGTCAGGTCAGGCGCCCTATTCAATTTTCGCTGAAGGAAGAGCTGCTTTCATTCTGTCCGCCCCTTCGACGTCGCGTGTAATCCAGGATCCAGCAGCAGCTTCGAGAAATAATTGGAATACAGCACCAATTCCCGGACACTGGGTTGATGGTCCCGGTGGAAAAATACTCAACAGACGAAGTGTCAATTTGGCAAGTTGGAGCTTGTGTGTAAGCAATTACAGCAAGAAGAAAGATCTAGCTATGTGTGCAGGAGCATTCTTCTGTGATCCTGATATGCTAGTGGAAGCAATGTGTGCAGCAGGAACATGGCATGATCCAACAAGATACAGTCATGTAGGTCCAAATGCACCAGAAAAATTGAAAGACCTCAGAGGCCCAGTGCTAAACGCTTTTCTGGATAATGCCGAAATAATGCAACCCATGCTTCAAGGTATACTTGGAGCCACAGAGTACAACACAACCCTAAGCAAGATCATGCATGGAGCGATGTTGGGCTCATATGACAATGCAACAGCTCTTGGGGATGCAAATAAGGCATGGAATGATATCACTGAGCGTATGGGAAAAGATAAGCAGCTTACAGCTTGGCGTGAACTAAAGAAGTTCTATCCTACAATCTCACTTTAAAAGAGATTCGAAAAACTCAATTTACGAGCATTTTTGCTCGTACTTTTTTTATTAAATTAGCCTTAAATAAGTAACAATAATGACCTAATTCTCAATCTTGATTGAAAATCTATTATAAAATAAAAATAGATTATCTAGAAACTTTTTGCCCAATGCAATGAAATATTATTTTCTAATCATATCAAGAGAAACTACTTTTGCATATGGATAAAATAATAATGGATTCTAAGGAAATTAGATAAAAGAAGGGTTTTTAGTTAATCCTCTTAAACTAAATTCTTTTATGATATGGTCTAGAATCTGGTCTTGGATAAAGATCTTTCTCAGATAACTTTACTGTAGAAATGGCATCTTCAGGACATAATTCGCTACACAGTCCGCATCCATCACATTTAGGTAGGTCAACTACGGCCTTTCCTTCCTTTATGTCTATAGCAAAATAAAAGCATGCCCTCTTACAAATACCGCATCCTGTGCATTTCTGTTTATCGACAACAGCATAAATCCCTTGATGCCCTCTTTTAACTTTATGAGGAGGCATTATATGTTGCAAGGCTCTCCCTCTGAGTTCGTTTATTGAAGAGTACCCGTGTTCCTCTAAATATTTAGAAATGTCCGATATCCACGAATTCACGACTTCATAACCATGTACCATTACTGCTGAACAGCTTTGAATAGTAGATGCCCCAACCATAACAAACTTTATGGCATCCGTCCACTCGA
>JAOZGV010000125.1 GCA_026015225.1 Candidatus Bathyarchaeota archaeon | reverse complement strand
TAATGCCCCTACTGTACGCCTCAATATGTTCGACGGCGGTCTTCACCCCTCTTATTGAAGAATTTGCTAAAGCCTATCCATTATTCTACCGTCATTGTGAAACTGAAAGATCACTATTCACGTTAGGTTTCTTTGTTGGATTAGGTTTCGGGTTCTCAGAATTTTTAGTCTACATTCTTTTATTGGGAGCGCCGCTTCTTCTAAGATTACCGGCAATTCTTTTCCATGCTGCAAGTACCTCAATTGTTGCATATGGCATCGCAAGGAGAAATCCAGTACCTTTCTATCTTTTAGTAGTTTTTCTTCATTTCTTAAATAATTTCTCAGCTTTTTTTGGATTACTTTGGTTTATAGGCGGAGGTTTATCTTTAGTATTGACATATTATATTTCTTGGCGTCTATACAATAGAACGACGGAAGAAATTATGGAATGATAATTCATAGCGGCCGCTTCAAATATTAAAAAAATTTCTATCTGGGCTTAAATTATAAATTAGGAAATATAGAATAAGATTTCAAGAAATATCTTAGACCTCTTCAAGTACAAGATAAGTCTAAAAATATCTGTAGAAATGTACTATTCATTCATAAATGTAAAATATAACAAGTTAAAAAATTGATACTTTAATCTAGATCATATTGTTTTGGTTGATGATTACTATTGAATAGATTGCTTTTATTCTTCACTATTGATTTTATTATGCAAATCATAGATGCCGTTGTAGCGTTCTTAATAGGTTTCTTTGCATTTAAAGGATTTAGACTATTGAAGGATAGGGCTCTTCTTAATCTTCACTTTAGTTTTACCTTGCTTGGAGTAGGTTTATTGGTCTATGGTATAACCACTCGTTATTTTATGATAAGACCTAGTCGATTAGCAATATCGCTCTCTAATTTCGGTTATTTCATTTTTTTCATTACAGAATTAATAGCATATGGTCTTCTAATTTTTACTTACTTAAAACAAACTAAAAACATTACTTCCTCGATGAGTTTTATCTTCCCAGTTATTATTATTCAGTATGGGTATATTCCTGAGTTAATTATCTTCTTTTTAACTGCTTATATAACCTGTCAGTGTGCTATTAACTACATAGTAAGAAAAAATATAAACTCGTTTTTAGTTCTTATAGGATTCGCTTTAATAGCTGCCAGCCATGTAACATTTCCACTGGTAAGATACAGTGGCTTGTCTTTCTTAGTTGCACATACCATGCAATTAATGGGTTTCATTTCTCTTTTAACAATGTTGCTTCGGGTGTCCAGTAATAAATGAATGATAAACCAGCAAAATATCGTTCGGAACTAAAAATTCTAGTTGATATATTAAACGTTATAAAACAAGAAAAGGAATCGAAGCCTACTAGGATACTCTATAAAGCAAACCTTTCCCATGATAGATTGAATAAATATCTGGATAAGTTAAAGTCGATAGGATTAGTTGATGAAATTGAAATTGGATCAAAAACATACAAACTAACTGAAAAAGGTCGTGAATTTTTGAAAGAATTCAATAAATTTGAAAAATTTGCGAGTGCATTTGGATTCATTCTATAGATACGAAACATGATTAATGATACTATACTAATAACAAAGGATTCGACAATAGTTAATTGAGGATTCAAAATTAAGAAAATTAAATTTTGAAGTGATTCATACTTGGTAAAAGAATAGTGGTGGGGTTGACCGGATTTGAACCGGCGATCACGTGGTTTCTCGAAAGATTATTTCTTTTCCCAAGCCACGTAGCTTATTCCGCATTAAATCGCGTATAAACCAGAGTGACCTAGACGCAATTGTTTTTTTACAAGTTATACAATGCTTTCTATCTAGCCCACAACCCCATTATATTAATCAAAGAAAAAATGAAATCTAATTTTAATTTTTCGTTTATTTAAAATAAATCTCAAATCAAGAAGAATTACCATGATAATGGATTTATGAGATGAAAATAGTATTGATGATATAGGTAGACTAAAAAGGAAGTAGTATATTAGACTGTATGGGTGTTTTGTGGATGTCTCAGGATTGGATAAAAATAAAAACTAGCCAATTAAGCAAGACAAAATCTCTGAGTCCAAAAGATAGGTTGGATATGGTAGAAGCTATAGCACTTATGGATCAATATGTTCTTAGCTCATGTCAAGGTTGGGCGCAGTGGATTTATAATCCAGTTGTCATCAACCGATTTAATGAAAAGGAACTCAAGGAGTTTTATGAAAAGTTTAAAAAGTTTACAATGGAATTTCTGGATTTCGATCTAAAAGCGACAAAAAAGTTAAAGCCCCTCACAAAAGAAGAAGAAAAAAAGCCTAGCACGTCACATTATGCATAAATATTGAGAAAAAATTGTTGTACTAGCTCGCGCATTTTTTTTAAAAAGGAATATTTTATTTTTAAGGGCTTCAAAATCAAAGTTGCCTTTTAAAATAAACTTTGTTTTTTATTAAATGATAATAATGAGAATTGATATAATTCTTCTTGACTTATAATGGGAATCGATCTTTCAATAAAGATAGGTGGAGAAGCGGGTCAAGGCCTGCAATCTATTGGTTATATACTCTCCAAGAGTCTTGCAAAAGGAGGTTTTTTCATATTTGCTTACAGGGATGTCATGTCAAGAATCAGAGGAGGGCATAACTTCTTTCAGATTCGAATAAGCGAAGAACCAATTCAAGCAATTTCTGAAAAGGTACATTTGTTAGTAGCATTGGATGAACAATCAATATTTCAGCATCAGCATGAATTAGTAAAAGATGGCGTGATCATTTTTAATGGAAAAAAAACATTTCAAAAAAATTTAGATAGAAATCTATTGACCGTGCCTTTTGAAATACTGGCTAAAGAAAAGATTGGGAGGAGTATAATGGCTAATTCGGTTGCAGCAGGATCGGCTCTGAGTCTATTAAATTATGATTTTACTTATTTAGAATCTGCCTTGAATGAAGAATTTAAAAAAAAGTCAGTAGAAGTAGCTGAAAAAAACATACAAGCTGCCTTAGTTGGTTATGAGTATGTAAAAGAAAACTCGAATGATTTTAAATATGGAATTAACCCAATCAGCGTCTCCCATAAAAGACTCTTGATAACAGGTAATGAAGCGATTGCTTCTGGAGCTTTAATTTCTGGTTGTAAATTCTTGAGTGGATATCCGATGAGCCCATCCACTCCTATCCAACAATACTTTGCTTCAAAAATGAAAGATTACCCAATAGTGTATGATCAAGCTGAGGATGAGATTGCTGCTATAAACATGATCTTAGGTGCATCCTTTGCTGGCGTTAGAGCTATGACTGCTACCTCAGGAGGTGGTTTTTCTTTAATGACCGAAGGCCTTAGCTTAGCAGGTATGACTGAGACTCCAGCTGTAATTGTCATTGCACAAAGACCTGGACCCGCAACCGGCTTTCCAACACGAACAGAACAAGGCGAATTAGAGTTTGTTATTCATGCTGGACATGGAGAATTCCCGAGGGCTGTCTTTGCACCTGGGAATGCTGAACAAGCATTCTATTTAACTTCCAAGGCTTTCAATTTATCTGAGAAATATCAGATTCCAGTGATTATACTGTCCGATCAGCACTTATCAGACTCGTACTATACTGTTAAAAGATTTGATACATCAAAAATCAAAATAGAGAGAGGAGTTTTCTATGACCCTTCGGATAAAGAGGAGTATGGAGAATATAGAAGGCACCTACTAACCGATTCAGGTATATCTCCTAGACTCTTTCCAGGAGAAGATCTTGGTCTGGTGGTTACAGATAGTGATGAACACACTGAAGAAGGTCATATAACAGAAGATGCAGAGACAAGATATAATAATGTCAATAAAAGATTAAGAAAATTTGCAAAGTTAAAAAATGAGATTTCTCCTCCGTTTGAATTTGGACCAAATAATGCTGACATATTATTGATTGGATGGGGTTCTAGTTTTGGGGCACTAAAAGAGACTGTTAATTTATTGAACTCAGAAGGTCAAAAAACAAGAATGTTGCATTTCAGCGAAATATGGCCATTTCCTGGGTCAAATTTTCTAAAAGCAATAAAGGATGCAAAATTAACAATAAATGTGGAGAATAACTCCACCGGTCAATTTGCACATGTTATTAGAGCAGAAACAGGATTTGAAATAAACTCAAAGATTCTCCGTTACGACGGTAGGCCCTTATCGCCAGCATATATTATCCATGAGATGGAGCTATTAAGGTGAATTAAATGGTAAGAATTGAGGATTATTCAAACGGCAAGCCTGCCTGGTGTCCAGGCTGTGGGAACTATAGCATCTTGGAGGCAGTCAAAAAAGCATTGGTAAAATTAGAAATAGGCCCCAATCAAGTTCTGATGGTGTCAGGCATTGGTCAAGCAGCAAAGCTTCCTCATTATATGAAATGCAACTTGTTTAACGGGCTTCACGGTAGAACTCTGCCTGTTGCTACCGGTGCAAAAATAGTAAATCCTAACTTGACTGTACTTGCAGTCGGAGGTGATGGGGATGGTTATGGCGAAGGTGGAAATCATCTAATACATACAATCAGAAGGAATCCCCACATCACATATTTAGTTCATGATAACCAGATTTATGGACTAACAAAAGGACAAGCTTCTCCTACTACAGAGGAGGGAATAATCACTAAAACTACACCAATAGGAACATTTGTAAGAAGATTAAATCCCATAGCATTAGCTATTTCACTAGGTGCGTCCTTTGTTGCCCGTGGATTTTGTGGTGATATAGAGCATTTATCCGAACTGATCTCAAATGGAATTCAGAATAAGGGATTTAGTTTAATTGATATCCTGCAACCATGTGTCACATTCAATCGAATCAATACATGGAATTGGTATAGAGAGAGAATATACAAATTAAATGATCAATATGATCCAACTGATAAAATAATGGCATTCCGAAAAGCTCTTGAATGGGGAAAGAAAATACCGATTGGCGTTATTTATAAGGAAAAGAGGGTCACTTATGAAGATCAAAATCCCAAACTAATAGACAAATCCCTAAAAGAGCAACCGCATGATATGAAAATATTCGAAACAATACTCGACGACTTTGCTATATGATTCCTAAAAAAAATTGGAAAAAGAGATTAATCGATAGCTTAATTGCATTTAACAATTTTCAAAATATCTTGCATCCAACGGGCGCCTATACTCGATAAAATTGAAGCTAAATTTGAGAGCAATATTGCTCTATTTTTAAGCATATAGAGGAGAGCTCTCTGAAATACATTTTCTATGATTTTGTAAGACTTTGTCTATTTCTGATTTAAGTTCTTCTTCAGATTTAAATCCCACAATTTCATAAATTGGTTTACCGTCACATAAGAATTTCAACGTCGGTACACCCATTATTCCATATCCTTCTGCAATATCTCGGCTCTCTGCAGCATTAACCATTGCAAATTTCATTCTTTCATTATATTCAGATGATAGTTTCTTGAATATTGGTGTCAATCTGGCACAATATGGGCATGTAGGCGTATAGAACTCAATTACCACAGGAATATCTGATTTTAATATTTTTTCTTTCCATTCTTCCATCGTTACTATTAATAATTCATCCGTCAAATAAATCACCAAAATAATATTATTTGTTTTATTAATAAGAAAAAATCATTTTATTTGAATTTAAGATTTGGGAATTAATTTAATCAATAATAGATCAAATAAATGACTAAAAGATTATTCTTCAGATGAAAGCTATTAATGGATTTTCGGTGCGCGCGTAGAGTTCTCAATTCTTTTGATATTTTCCGAAGAATGCCTTCATTATCTCAACTCCTAAAATAGCAGGTATTGAGGCTATAATCACAATCAGCCAATCATTGAAGTTCAATGCTTTTGTATTGAATATGATATTCAAAGATGGTAAATAGATGACTAAAAGTTGTAAACTGATAGAGGATATTACCGCTATCAATAAATAGCGATTTTTAAAAGGATCAATCTTTGTAAGGGAATATCTTAAGGATCTACAGTTAAAAGCGTTCAACATCTCAAACATTACTATTATTGTGAATACCATTGTCTGTGCTTTTATAAGATCATGCAATGGATTTCTCAAGTACCAGTGAAAAACTATTAATGCGCTAATGGCCATGAGAATACCTACTGTAAATATTATCGACTTCACACCTAAATCAAATACACTTTCTCTAGATGAACGGGGCTTCCTCTCCATTATATCAGGTTCAGGAGGATCCACTCCTAATGCTATTGCAGGAAGACCATCTGTAACAAGGTTTACCCATAAAATCTGAAGGGCAATAAGCGGCAATGGAAGTCCTATTATTCCAGCGATGAACATGATCAAGATCTCTCCAGTATTGGAGGACAAAAGAAATGATAGATATTTTTTAATGTTATCAAACGTTCCTCTACCACTTTCTATTGCTGAAACTATAGTGGTAAAGTTATCATCCATTAGCACCATATCAGCAGCTTCTTTGGTAACTTCAGTTCCAGTTATGCCCATCGCGACCCCTATATCACTTTTTTTCAATGCGGGGGCATCGTTTACTCCATCGCCCGTTACAGCTACGATTTCCCCTTTATCTTTCAGTATTTGCACTATCTTCATCTTATGCTCTGGGGATACTCTGGCATAGACATTTACAAAGTCTAAATATCTACTCAATTCATCCTTAGTTAATTTTGAGATCTCATATCCATCAATAGCCTCATCCTTAAGAGCAATTCCTAGTTCCTTGGCTATGGCGAGAGCTGTAAGTTTATTATCGCCAGTTATCATTATTACGCGTATGCCTGCTTTTTCACACTCCTTTATTGAATCTTTTACTTCTTTTCTAGGTGGATCGATCATTCCAGTTAATCCTACAAAAATTAGACCTTTTTCACACTCTTCTGTACATCTCTTAAGTTCAGGAGGCAACTCCCTATAAGCCAAGGCAATAACTCTTAGAGCTTGACTTGCCATCTCATTATTGATATTGAGGATTTGTTTTCTTCTCTTTTGATCAAGGATCTTAACTTTACCATCATCTAATATCCAATTGCAGAGCTTCAGCATAATTTCTGGAGCCCCCTTGACTGCCGCAAGCTTCTTTCCATTCTCTTGTTGATGAATAGTTGTCATTCTCTTTCTCTTAGAGCTAAATGGTATGGCAGCAATTTCTGGATACGCGCTCCTTATTTTATCAGGCGACTCACCCAATTTAATTGCCATTACAAGAAGGGCACCTTCGGTTGGCTGGCCTTTTATTTGGAAATTATGATTTTCTTTTATCAGACGAGAATCGTTGCATAATATGGCGATTTTAGCTAAATTGCTTTTCCTTAATATTTCAATATTTTCCACTTCACCTTCAGGAGAATAGCCAGTACCTGAGATATTGAAGACTTTCTCGTTATAATAGATCTTTTTTACAGTCATTTCACCTTTAGTTAATGTTCCAGTTTTATCAGAACAAATTACTGTTGTGCTGCCTAGAGTCTCAACTGCTGGGAGCCTTTTAACTATAGCTTTCTTTTCTGCCATTTTTCTCATTCCTATAGCAAGACTTCCTGTTACAACAGCCGGTAAAGCTTCAGGTACTGCAGCCACAGCAAGGCTTACGCCCCATAGAAACATTTCAAAAAGCTCGTATCCGCGCACAATACCTAGACCTGTCACTACTGTTACCACAAGTACGGATATTGCGATAAGCCATTTTCCG
>JAOZGV010000103.1 GCA_026015225.1 Candidatus Bathyarchaeota archaeon | reverse complement strand
TATTTAATGAAGCTAGCGCGACAGGATTTCCGCATCCAAGACCTAAATTTGCTCCTTTAGGAATTGCTTTGAGTTCTTCATCTGTGTACCCTATATTCTTGCTGATATCTTGCGCTATCTCAGTATTTCCACAACACGAATCCACTGATGAGCAACAGGAGCTATCACGATTAGCTATTACAGCATAACGTTCTCTAACAACTTTCTTTATTTTCTTTTTTTCCATTAAAACCTCTCCCTTAGTTGTGCTCCATTATTTACTTGAAACCTCTTCCACTGTAGGGCCAAGTGTTCCTTCAACAATTCTTGAGAAATCTTCAGCTCTAATTATGGATATACAGTATACCTTTCCAGCTTTTTCCCAACTTACTAAAGCCAACTTATCTCCAGCACGTATTTTCGCTTTCTCCCTTATTTCTTTAGGAAGTACCATCTGACCTCTATTATCTATACTTATAATTGATTCTACTTTACAGCAACTCATTTCTTTATCAGTTGGTGAACAACAAGGCGCTTCTTTTTTGTCCAATTTATATCATATACATAATGATGTTTCAGAATATTTAGCTATTTCTGAATAATCAGAATTTGCTGATATAATGATCGCCCAAGTCGATACTTCTAGCGCTGCGCGCGCTAGGCAGCTTCATATATAGTCTCAAGTACCGAATTCATCAATTATTGAGTGAAGGAGAAATATGGTTCATTGTACTAAATGTGGTGCTGACAACCCTGACGATGCTGAGTTTTGTAATAAATGTGGATCTGAAATGCATGCAATAGGGGAGCGCAAACATCGCAAGCGAAAGGAAGATGAGTGCTTCGGTCTTCCTCATGGTGGTGCAATCTTTGGATTATTCATCGGTTTAATAATAATCCTTTGGGGAATCTTCGAGGCTTTCGATATTGATATACCATTATGGGGATTCATAGTAATATTATTTGGCATACTTGTAGTTGCGGGTGCAATATATGGGCTAACACGAAAACATTAACTTCTTTTTTTAGTAACTGGATTTAGTGATACTGATGATAACATTTATGCTTACCACAACATTTTAGAGATTAGTATTTAGCACATGCGCGCTAAAAATTGATAGTTCTTTTCTCGGATAAGAAGATATTGCACATATTAGGCCATTAAAATATTAGTGAATCCTTTAATTCAATCATTTATTTATGCGTGCTTTCAAATGGATCATTGAGATGTTAGATTCAACATCAATAAAATGAGTGTTTACAAAATGAGCGGAGAGAAAGTTGGATTTGTAACCATGGGTGAGGTCAAACCTAAAGCAGAGGAGATTCCTGAGATGGGAGTAGGAATGCTTGGATATGCTTTTATGGGAAAGGCTCATAGCAACGCCTTCAAAAAGATCAGTTACATGTTCTGTCCACCTCCAGCAATTCCAAAATTGGTGGCTATTTGTGGAAGGAATGAACTTAAAGTTGCAGAAGCAGCTAAACGATATGGATACTCTAAATACTACACAGAATGGAGAAAATTAGTTAATGACCCAGAAGTAGAACTCTTTGATAATGGCGCGCCAAACAATCTTCATGCGGAGCCATGTATTGAAGCTGCCGAAAATGGAAAACACATTTTATGCGAGAAACCACTGGCAAGGACAGCAGAAGAGGCTAAACCTATGGTTGAGTCTGTAAGGAAGGCACGCGTGAAACATATGGTTGGATTTAATTATAGATTCGTTCCAGCTATGCAAGTCGCTAAGAAATTGATAGATGATGGAGTGATAGGCAGGATTTATCACTTCCATGGTAGGTACCTCCAAGAATGGATAATGGATCCAAATTTTCCTCGCGTATGGAGGTTGGTAAAAGATTCGGCTGGAACGGGCGCTATAGGAGACCTCGGAGCGCATGTCGTAGATTTGGCCCACTTCCTTGTTGGGGATATAATATCCGTTTCCGCATTAACATCCACATTTATAAAGGAAAGGCCATTGCCGGAGGACGAAAGTAAGAAGGGAAAGGTAGATGTAGATGACGCGTTTGAATCAATAATCGAATTTGATAGCGGAGCAATAGGTCATATAAGTACTTCCAGATTTTGTGGAGGAAGGAAGAATTATCAAGATATTGAAATTTATGGAGAGCATGGTAGCATATCATTCAATCTTGAAAGATTAAATGAACTCAAAGTGCATACGAGAAATCATGATATAAAGGACTTGGAATCAAGTTTTCATGAAACGCTTGTAACCGAGGCATATCATCCCTATTGGGAGAATTGGTGGCCCCATGGTCATATAATAGGATGGGAACACACCACGATTCATGAAATCTACCATCTCATGGATGCCATAATCAATGAAAAGGATATTCAGCCGGTAGGAGCTACATTCGAAGACGGATATAGATGTAATGTGGTTCTAGATGCAGTAGTCAAGTCTGTGAATACAGGTAAAAAAATACAAGTGAATTATAGCTTATAGCGAGCTCATATGAATCCCGCAGGTGGATAGTGCGTAGCATGCGCGCGCTTGGAGATGCTCAGATCAATAATCATTGAGTTCTCAAAACAAGTTTAGCTATTCTTTGGCCATATTCAATACACAGCTTCTTGCTTCTATCATCCGGCGTCCCGATAGCTACAGGTCCATAATGATCTCCTTTCGAGGTCCCTTGAACCACCATTCCATGTATCAAAAAGGCCTTTAAGATATCCATAATAGTTGTCTCGTTGCCTCCAGCTATGTTGGCTGAAGAAGAGAAAGCTCCACCGATCTTCCCTTCCAACTTTCCATGATATTTTATGCTCTTATCTATAAACTTCTTAATCTCAGCGGCCATCGAACCATAGTAGGTTGGAGACCCAATAATTATGCCATCTACATTCGGCAGTTCATCAACCTCAGCTTCACTAACGGACTTAACTTCAATTTCAACATTTTTTTTCTTCACACCCTCGGCTATATATTCAGCCATCTTCTTGGTATTTCCAGACTCTGAATAATATATGATCAAAACCTTTGACATGGTACTCCCCATAACGACGATTAGATATAATACATCATCTTTAAACTATAAAAACTCCAAATATTAGTAAACACACGCTGAATGGTGATATTTGTAATGGATTTGATTAAAGTCACTTATCATGACGTTACTGAATTTGAAGAACTAGAATATGAAAAGGATTTGAGTGAATTAACACCAGATAAGGTTGAATTGATAGGATGGATGCTCAAAAGAGATGATGCGCATTTGATTCTAGCCATTGGAAAATCTGATGATACTTATGAACACGTATATATAATTCCTAATGGTTGCATACTAGAAGTTGAGAAAATAAAATAGTATAGATTGATTGAATGGAGCGCGCGCGGTGGGTTCCAAATTTGAAATTCAAGTCCCTCTTTTCGTATATTTTTTTCAAATATTTAAAATATTAGTGCATTAAATTATGGGAGAGAGGGATTCCCGCATATTTACCAGTAAAAAACTGTTTGTTTATGTGATGGTTTAAGAAAAAATAGAATTTTATATAGTATTTTTTCACGTTCTAAGATATTCAGCAAAGATACGACGTTGTGCTGCTCTTAAAACCTCAGATAGTGTTGATATTGATATGCCTAGTTTTTTGGCCAACTTTAACGAATTTATTCTCTTAGGATAATCAAAGTATCCCGAGGAAAAGGCTTCACGAGCGATCTCTTCTTGTCTTTCTGTTAGAATACCTTTTCCAATCAACGCTATAACTCTCTCTATCTTTACATCGCATTTATATTCTTCAAGCCCTTCGCAAATCTTGCCCATAGTTCTATTATTATCAGTTATAAGAAGCCATTTCATCCTACCTTTATGAATGTCCACTGGATAGATCATGAAAGCTTTTGACTTACTTAACACATCACATGCTTTGCATTTTACTACATCTACAAGGAAGGAAGTTATGCCTTTATTGCGAGCCTTTACTTTTACATCACCTACAGATGGATGTTGCCTAACCTCCTCAATAACGTCATCTAAAATCCCATCATCGCCCTCGATAGTCGCAAGTCCCCATCCTCCTTTACTCGATTGCCCTCCAACTTGACAGGATATTTTAACATCATACTTTTCAGATATCGAAGTAATCCAAAGCTCTGGAATGCGAATATTTAGTAATGCTTCTATCAATTATCTCTTCCTACAAATATAGATCCCGTATCCTAGATAATTCTTCGTTTCCTTGAAAAGATTTACAACTTGAATAATCTTTCTCCTTGTTGATTTGTCATAAATACTTTTTAGAGCCACCTTTGAAGTTGAGAGTATACCTTCATTTCTAAGCATGTTTTGGAAATTAAAATCTAGATCCCGGAACTCTGCACTAATGACTGCTAGACCAGCTTGATTCAAAAGATTTATCCAATCATCATGACATTCCGTACTAGCACTCGATTTACAAAGCACATCACTGACCTTTTGGACAATTTCTTTTGCGGGATTAGATTTCCAAGCCAATTCAATTACTCCGATAAAACCATTTTTGCGAACCTTTTTGGTAATCATCTGAAGCGCTTTAGATTTTTCAGTGAATATTAATGTAGCTTGAATTATTGCTCCGTCGAATGTTCCATCTTGGAAAGGCAAATTCTGAATATCAGCATATCTGAATGCTACTTTATGAGTTAGATTTTCTTTTTGCACTGAACAATTGGCTTTCATTAACAGATTATGATCCACATCCACTCCAATTACTTTGCATCCGAATCTCTTTGCTAAAAATGTGCTAGTACTACCTCTACCGCATCCTGCATCAAGTATTGTCATATCTTCAGAGATGCCACAACGTTTAGCTAGTATCTCAGTAGCCTCTAAACCACCTGGATGTAACACTCTCATTCCTAACCTCTTTGCCATGAACTTGAAAGTATCGCACTCATCAGGTTCACAAACACAAGCAGAATCATTTTTTTGTACTTGTTCCATTTTTAACACAATATATATGCATGCGTCTCGTTGGATAGATTTTCTCCCGAAGATTTTCGGGAATAATATGATTCTTTATTTTATGTGCTTTGAGTTATGGATCTGAATTTGCGCGCGCGCTAAAAATTACTAATCTATCGATAATATCCTATAATCAATTACTATATTATTATCTATCCACTTCATTATCATAGATAACTTATACCTATGCAATAATTTAGAGAAAATTAGTAGATATATTAGAAGGCTCTTTTGCATCAATAATTAAAATAAATGGTTTGCCACCATATGCACTTGTTGAGCTTACTGTCATGATTCTTCGATCATGTTCATAGTTAGGCCTTGAGATCGCCTTCATTGGCTCATGGCTTCTGATTATTCTCTTTATTTTAAGCGAGTCACATACTTTCTCTGTAATATCTCTTCCGAAAATAGTGCCAGCACCCCTTATACTTGGGAGTTCACCGTCTCCATCGAATGGATCTGACCAAAGAACATCAATTTCTACCGATCTTGTTGGATATTTAAGATTGTCAAGATCTTTTATTCTACTTGAGATACCGCCATGAACAAATAAAACCTCGTCTGGTATGATTGCGGCTAGATACAGTTTATCTATGAATGGTTTGAGCTCTTCTTGAAAATATCTATGCCAACCTCTCCCTTTGCTTTCTACTTCATATATAAGGTCACATGGATGAAATTTTGGTCCTCCGTTAACAGAATAATCTTCATGATTTCCTTTCAAAGCTACAATATTCTTAGGATATTTCTTGATGAGAGAATCGATAATAGCTATAACATCAAACCCTTTTAGGCCTCTATCTGCATAATCACCTAAGAATACAATTCCATCTTTCTTGGGATCTATTATTTTTAGCATAGAACAGAGCACAAAATCATCACCATGTATATCTCCAACAACTGCTAGCTTCCTTAATCTATGAAGACGGCTTTCATCGAATTCATAGAGTTTACTTTGTTCTTTTTTTGTCATTTAAAACTCAAATAAGAAGTATTTTTCTCTATTAATATAGAAATTTGAAACTTGATAATAACTTTAAGTGCTTTAATTTTGGTTCGTGCGAATCCACACTCTAAGAAACAGGAAAATCCTAAATTAGATATCCAGATTAGGCCTTTTCAACTTACAGATCTTGATCGTATATACTACATAGAAGAGAGATCTTTCCCACATCCTTGGACTGCTATGGACTTTATGAATATACATGAAAGAGATCCTAATGGATTTCTTGTAGCAGTGAGGAATGGTGAAGTTCTAGGCTATATTGTTGCTGAAATCATCACAAGCTTAGGATTTCGTGATTTTCGTTCAAAAAGACGAGGGCATTTGTTGAATTTAGCAGTACATCCAGAATTCAGATGTAAGGGAATCGGCACAGTATTAGCTAAAGCAATCGTTGCGTATTTAAAAGAGAAAAGGTCAGAAGATGTCTGGTTGGAAGTGAGAAGATCAAATTCTATAGCTAGAAGTTTTTACTCAAAGCTTGGATTTTTGGAGAAAGGACGAAAATTAAGATATTATTTCAATGAAGATGCAATAATAATGACGAAAGAGCTTTAGTACACACGTTAGAATAGCTTATGCTTTCCTTAGCGCGCGCTAAAAATGCGTAGCTCTCATTTTGATTGGTTCCCGATAACCATAAGTTTGCTTTTTTTGCTAACGCTTACTTGAAGTTCTCCTCTATACGTTCTTATTCGTCCGTTCTCAATTTGAACCATGTCACCAATAGAGAGCATTTTTATTTGATCGTTCCAAAGTGGCAACTTAATAAAACCAGTGTTATCGGAAATTGTAGCATTCGATACACTGAGAGGGGTACCGAATCTCGAGTAGACCGTTTTCGCGATTGATTTTTCGACAACCTTAGCTTTCAGATTGACCCATTTGATTCCTGAATTTACATCTTTGATTTGCATGTCGACCGGTCGCTTCTTTTCGATTTTCATAATTGACCTGAATTTATTCCTTGGAAAACTTGCAAGATCAACATCTGACATATGTTTCAATGCCGTATCACTGAGAATTAGTTGCGTAATTATTTTTTGACCTTGCGTTACGAGAAAGACCCCATCATTCTTTGTCTTTTGGCGGCATTGGATCGATATACCTTTGCACGATGATTTCTCATGTGCCCATGCATCTAGAAAACATGCAAGAAATTTGTGTGTTTCTAGTTCATGTTTCTCCGAAACTCTGATCAAATACCAGAGACGAGCCATTTCGGCCATAGATTGCCGCTGACCGCGAGGTCTTCCCCGCCCATAGTGCAACATCTCTCTCGTAGAACTTTTAACAAAATCATCCTATATTAGGTTGTCTCACTCTGAATTTTCATTAGCGCACGCTCTACTGAACTTGAAACATTAAAAGAACTCCTCGACAAATTGACTGGATTCTGGAGATCCTTTCATCCATGTACCAAATCTTTGATTGTCGCGATGTTTCCTAGTTAATTCCTTTAGCTGAATGTTTGTGAAGGATTTTATAGTTGCAAGCATAGATCTATCCTCGTATGATACGATGGATATAGAAGTTCCTTGTCCTCCAGCACGTCCTGTTCTGCCTATTCGATGGAAGTATGTGAGAGGTTCTTGTGGCATATCATAGTTTATGATACAATCTATGTCTGTGATGTCTATACCTCTGGCAGCTAGATCCGTAGCGACTATAATACTCTTCTCAAAATTTCTAAACCGTTGCATCACGAAGTTTCTTCGAGACTGAGTTAATCCCCCATGAAGTTTCTGCACAGCGGTCACTCTGTTGAGTTTTTCTGTTAGCCAGTCAGCTTGTCTGCGAGTTGCAACAAATATAAGAATTTTTTTCCATCTAAACTGATGGATTAACTCGCTTAATGTTTGGAGCTTACGTCTACGCTCTACCAAACAGTAGAGCTGCTCTATACTTTCAACTGAGATCTCATCTTCATCAACAAAGATCTTTACTGGATTGTTCATAGATGCTTTAGCGAGCCGAGTTACCTCCTCTGGCATAGTGGCCGAAAACATACAAGTCTGTCTATTTTTTGGTAGATGACCGATGATGAACCGTACATCATCGATGAAACCCATGTCAAGCATTCTATCAGCTTCATCTATCACTAGAATCTCTGTTTCATTAAAGTGTAAAGTACCTCGGGCGAGGTGATCAATAAGCCTCCCAGGCGTCCCCATTACCACATCAGCTTTTGGAATCTCCCTAATCTGTCTTCCTATAGGTTCTCCACCGAATATTGCCAAAAAACGAAAGGGGGTATACTTAGCTATATCTTTAAATTGGTTTACTACTTGTTGAGCGAGTTCCCTTGTCGGAATAATTATTAAGGCTTGGACTCCGTTTTTTTTACGGAGTTTCTCTATGATTGGTATAGCGTACGCTGCAGTTTTTCCTGTTCCTGTTTTTGCTTGACCTATCACATCTCGACCTTTAAGAATAGGAGAGATCGCCTTCTCCTGAATGGGAAATAACTCGTCAAACTCTAATTCTTTCAATCGAATCTTAACATCTGGAATAAGCGCTAAATCTTGAAAATTACTCATATTAACTATTTCCTCCTTGTTCAAAAGTCTAGATCGGTGGATTCGCATCAATGCAATCCTTTACACAAGATTAAGATGCACCGTTACATCTCTAAATTAAATATCTTGTTTTATTTACGAATGCTGGAATGCCACAAAATCCAATGGATCCGCGACTTCTCTGATTGTTCTGTGTGGCATAATGTTTGATCGTCTTAATAAGGTTATCGATTATGTAGTATGATGATTGTTTTTTAGCGGGCGCGCTTTCACCTTCAATGAAACAGCGTTACTTCTTTTTTCTTAATACAGATTAACTTTGAAGTGAAAGTAGTGAGAACTCATGCTCAAGATTTTCTCGTTTTATCAAGCATAAAATGTCAATAAGATTATCCCTGTTACTATGAGGGATGTTCCTATAACAATTTTAGGCCTCATCTTCTCTCCAGCATAAAGCGATGCAAGCATTAGGGAGAGGAAAGGACTTATTGATGAAAGGGGGATCGCTATAGAGGCATCTAATAGAGCTAAACTTACGAATAGAAATATCGTTCCAAGACCGATTCCAAGCATCCCGGCTATCGCAAGGATAATAATATCGTTTTTGGCTAACTTTCTTAATTGATTTGATTCTCCAGTTGCCACTACTGCGAAAAATAGGAAAGGAAGAATTGCTATTCTGCTGATAAAGGTTAGAAAAATTGGATCGATGTTGCCATAATTTAATACTATCTTGAAAGTTATGAGACCTATGCTCCAAAAAACAGCCGCGACAATGGGCGATATAACTCCAGAGCGCTTAACCGTTCCATTAGGATTTGTATCATTCCTCTCATTCTTACTTAGACTTACTAGAATTATTCCTACCACAATTAGAGGAGTCCCAATGGCTATAGTAAATGAGAGTTCTTCATTAAGGAACATGGCTGCTAGAAGCATCGAATAGAATGGATAAGAGCTTGATATGGATTGAGTCCGTGAGACTCCAAGTTTCTTCAATCCCATAAAATAGAATGTGTCTCCTGTGATCACGCTAATGATACCAGCGATTATGATTAAAGCTAATTGATTGAATGTTATAGTTGATGATTGTCCTTGTGTTGCTGAAAATATAACAAGAAGAAGTAGTGCTGCAAATACTGTTCTCACAAGGTTTGCTACAAGAATATTGGTGTTTCGCAAAGCTTTCTTGTATAGGACTGCAGCTACAGCCCAGCAAATGGCGGCAAATAAAGCCGAGATCTCACCGATCATCAAAAAACCTCAATGAAGGAAATTACTTTCCAAATTAAGGGATTTATATATATTTCTTTTATACGATTACTACATATGCTAAAACAGGTAGACATATATTCTCAGGTACCTTGATGCGCAAACACAGAATTTACTAAGGAGATAAAAGAAGAAATAGTGTATACATACACGGTAAATAGCGCGTGTCACTAGCGCGCGCGCTAACCACCATCTTATCAATATACGCCCTCAAGATACTTTCAAATTATAATTATACAACAAGTAAGTTAACAACAATTTTAATTCTGAGTAGTTAAGCAATATCAATTTGAGGGATAAAACATTGAATCTAAGTTATTCATTTCTTGTAGTTAATCGGTGGGTAAAACTATTTGTTGGCTACTTAGCATCTTTCGCTTTTTTAATTTCGATGCAGTCAATTCCTCCTTTAATGTCAGCGATAATGAAAGTGTATAATATAAACCATGCAACCGCAAGCATGCTTATGTTGGCTGTTGCTCTTCCAGCTGTATTTTTCTCAATAATAGGCGGAGTTATTATCGATAAATTTGGTCTCAAAAATATGGGTTTAGTAGGATTATTCTTCATTTGTATTGGTGGGATAATATGTGTTTTTCCTACTTCCTATATACTTTTGATAGTTGGTAGGGCAATAATAGGTCTGGGAGGGGCCATCACACTTGTTTCCACATTGGCTCTAATTGCACAAATATTCAAGACAGAAGAGAGGGGATTAGCTATGGGTATATTCGGTCTTAACATGCCTATAGCAACAATTACCTCCTTTAATATTCTCGGAAGATTTGAATCTACCTTAAATTGGAGACATATCCTTTGGATACCTTTAGTTTTTAGTATTTCTGCTTTTTTAGTTTGGGCATTTTTTATCCATGAAGGGGGAAATTCATCAAAGAAAATAAAATCCAAGTTCTCCCTTTCTAGTTTAAAAAATGGGCGAATATGGCTCATTGGCTTAATTTGGGCTTGTTTCAATATGGCTGTGATCTCATTTACCACATGGGGTCCTAAACTTTTTGAGGATTATTGGTCGATGCCTTCAACGCATTCAAATTTTTTATCGAGTTTGCTAATGATAGGGGCACTCATTGCACCCCTTACAGGCTTTGTTTCAGATAGATTTGGAAAACGAAGAACGTTAATCATGATATCAGCTTTAGGTATGGCCGTCTCACTTTTCTTCATCCCAGCTTTTTCAGGAATTATCCTATTTCTCAATATAGCGTTCCTAGGTTTGATAGCAGCATTCATTCCTCCTACAACTTTTGCTTTACCAGCAGAAATTCTTGATGAAAGCAGTATTGGTTTTGGATATGGTATATTGAATACATGCTTAAATATCGGTGTGATTGTGGGGCCGCTATTTATTGGGATTATCATAGATTTAACGCATAACGTGACAACTACCTTCTCCACCATGGCAATATTTGCTTTTCTCCCTTTTCTTCTAGCTCTTCTATTAAGGACTAATTAATAAAAAGTTCAAAGCGTGTATCAAAGAACAGTTTTAATTATTTAGCGCGCGCGTTCACTTCTTTTTATTTGTAGGATAATATAAGCACACGCATTACATTTTTGGAAAGACTGGAAATTGATTTTTTAACCTAACCATGTGATTAATGTTAGCGCAAGCAGAAGGGTATAATTTATTTCTGCATGTAAAATTTTTTCTTTTTATTATCAAATCTTTCTATAGAATATCTCAACATTGTTCTTGGCATCTCCTTATAGTGCTTTTTCAAGAATTCTTCTTCAATATTGAGGTCTTTTTTTCCTATCTCTCTAAGCACCCATCCGACTGCCTTATGTATTAGGTCATGCTCATCTTTTAAAAGAACCTCAGCTAATGAAACGGCATCTTTGAAATCATAACTTCTTATAAATGCGAATGTAGATATTATCGATATTCTTCGATCCCATACATTCTCTGATTTTGCCAGATCATACAAAATCTTTCTATCCTTGTCAACTAGGAAGCTTCCAACTATTTTGGGTGCTGATAAATCTACCAAGTCCCAGTTATTTATTCTATCTCTTTTTTTCATGTATGTTTCGAATACCTTTTTCTTTCCATTCTCATCGATTTTATTGTATTTATTAATCAATATCAATAATGCTGTAAGCCTGTACTCATGTATCCTGCTATCGAGCAGTCCTTCTATGTCCTTTAAACTAAGGTCTTTGTATCTGCCTGCTATCTCTCTTTGCGGCCCGATTTTTATTCCAAGAAAAATATCCCCTTCGCCATATTCGCCTTTCCCTGTCTTAAAGTATCCCTGTAGCAATTCTTTTAATTTCTTATTTTCGAGTTTTTTCAGTTCTTTCTTTACATCTTCGGTAATTGGCATATCAATGAACAATATAGTTAATTAGGTATAATTGTTGTGTAAGCATCAAGCTATCCGATGAGAGTTTACTTCATACGTTCAAAAGATATCGTTCCTATAGTGAACATTATCGTTGCAAATACTATGAGAATGGAAAAATCAATGTAGAGCGGAAATTTTGAAATTCCTATAGTCACGAATCTGAGACTATCGACTCCATAGGTTACAGGGTCTATGTACGTAATAATAGAAAGCCATAAAGGAAGATTATCTAAAGGAAATAGAGCCCCACTGAAAAGAAACAAAGGAAAGACTAAGAAACTTATTACCATATTAAATCCTTCTGGGCTCTCCATCAAAGATCCGATAATCAATCCTGTACTTACAAGACTCAGAGATAGTAAAAATAAAATCAAAAAAGCGACAAGAAAAGACATTGGAGTAAAATAGACTCCGACAAAAAAGCCAATGGATAGCATAATGAGTGCTTGAACCATAGAGTCTGTACAGCCCCCCAGAACTTTACCTACAAATATAGAAGTTCTTGAAATTGGAGCAACAAGAACCTCCTTTAAGATGTCTATCTTTCTATCCCAGACAATATACACTCCAAAAAATACAGAACTAAAAAGCACACTCATTGCTAATATGCCAGGATAAATGAAAGTTTGATAATTTACATTTCCAATATTTATTGCGGAACCTAATCCTCCTCCAAATACGAATATCCAAAGTATCGGAGTAAATATAGAAGTTACAATTCTCGATCTCTCACGAGTGAATACTTTAATCTCTCTTAACCAGAGAGCATAGATTGCCTCGAGTTGACTCATCTCAAAGACTTCTCCCTCATAATTCTTTGAACGATTCCGCCCTCACCGCTTTCAGGCCTGATATCCTTACCAGTATATTTTAGGAAGACATCATTCAAACTTGCAGACCTTATCTCGACTTTCTCGACCTTTTTTGCCACCTCAAAAATTTGTTGAAGATTTTCACTAGCATTCTTTACTTTCAAGATAATGTAGTCCCCTTTTACCTCAATTCCGCTAACACTTTCAATTTTTTTAAATATTCTAGGATCTTTGACTTTCGATTTCAGGCACACTATGTCTCCACCTATACTTTCTTTTAATTTTTCAGGATCATCTATGATCAAAATCTTTCCACTATCTATTATTGCTATCCTATCGCAAAGTCTGTCAGCCTCTTCCATGTAATGAGTTGTGAGTATTATGGACATTTTTCGTTCTTCAGACATTACCTCAATGTAATCCCATATGTGTTCACGTGTCTGCGGATCAAGTCCCAAAGTTGGTTCGTCTAAGAATAGGACTTCTGGAAGATGAAGGAGTCCTCTCGCAAGTTCTAGACGCCTTCTCATTCCCCCGGAATATGTTTTAACGAGACTATTCTGTCTGGCCTCCAACCCAACAAGCTTTAAAACTTCATCTATCCTCTCATTACGTATTTTTTTAGGAACGCTATACCACATTGCATGGAGACGAAGATTCTCTCTTCCTGTAAGAATATCATCCACACTGGGTTGCTGGAATACTATACCGATTGATTTTCTAACGGCATCAGATTCTTTTATAATGTCATAACCATTGACATTTGCGGTTCCCTCAGTAGGCATTAATATTGTGCAGAGCATCGATATGGTTGTAGTTTTTCCAGCTCCATTAGGTCCTAGAAGCCCAAATATTTCACCATTCTTAATTTTAACATTGAGGTTATCTACAGCCACAAGCTTTCCGAATTTTTTTGTAAGATTAAATGTCTCTATTTTATTATCCAATTTATTAATAGCTCGATAGATTCATCAATATTAATTTTTTCATAATCGACGATCATAGAATCATTTAAAGAGCACGCTTAAATGGCTCTTTAAAAGTATAAGTCAATTTAATAGTATAAAGGAATGTGGAGTCAAATGCTTGAGGTAGCCGATGCCCATGCTCATTTGGTTGAATTAAAAGATCTGGATGCAATCATCGACAGAGCAACCAAAGCTGGTGTAATCGGGATAGTGTCGATGGGCGTTAGTTTAAGATCGAATATTAAAACGCTTCAGATAGCTAAGGAATACCATAATCATCCAGTTAAAATCCTTCCCGCTTTAGGATTGCATCCTTGGGGCATAGATGAGAAAGACATTGAACCGACTATTAATCATATTCAGAAGAGCATACGAGAATCAGCAGGAATAGGAGAAATTGGACTCGATTACTGGCGCAAAGATGGATCTATAATAGATCCATCAAAAAAAGAAATTCAAAATTTAGCATTTAAGAAAGTCATTAAGTTAGCGAGAGAATTTGATAAACCGATTTCTGTTCATACCAGAGGAGCTTGGGAGGATTGTTTCAACATAATAGCCGAACAAAAGGTTAAGAAGGTCATATTCCACTGGTTTAGCGGACCTGTGGAATTGGTCAAAAAAATCATAGACTGCAACTTCTATATTTCTACTACTCCAGCATTAAAATTTAGCAAAGAGCATAGATCAGCAATTCTCAATACTCCTTTAGAAAATCTTTTGCTTGAAACAGATTCTCCTGTAAAGTACGGTGATTTGAAATCTGAACCTAAGGATGTATTAATTCCTCTAAAAGAGGTCTCCAAACTTAAAAATGTGAAAATCGATGAAGTGGCTGAAAAAACAACAGGGAATTTTTTGAGTATTTTCGAACTTTAGTACTTAATATACTCTTGTTAAGGGTCTCTTTTCCTTTTGTCCTTTTATCGCTATTTGAAAGAGGGAATAACCTTCTCCATGAAAGTTCTCTGAGGCTTCAGATCTTCTGGAAACGGAAAATGGCATACAAAGTATGATGCCCCACTATCAATGTATCTTTGAAGCCTGTTAATGACTTCTTCTGGGGTTCCCCATATTGCCTTATCCAGAAAATTTTCTTTACTTGTGTCTTGCACGGCTTTGATTGTAGATCCTTCCTTTAATTTTAGAGCTTTTCTTTTGGCCTCTTCAGTATCCCCTAAAATTACATGACCATGCCAACTCATCTCAATATCTTCAAATCTTCTGCCCATTTCAGAACACTTTTTCTTGAATGCCTCTACTCTTTCACCATACTCCTCTGGATTACAGTCTACAATATTCAAATTATTGGCATGTTTTGCCGCGACTCGCAACGTCATATTGCCCCTTCCACCAATCATTATAGGAGGATAAGGCTTCTGAATTGGTTTTGGATAAGAGATAAGGTTCTCTATTGAGTAATATTTACCTTTAAAACTCGCCTTATCTTGAGACCATATTCTTTTAATTATTTCGGTTGCCTCATCCATTTGTTCTATTCTTACCTTAGCTCGAGGAAAAGGTATCCCATAAGCATCATACTCAGGTTTATGCCATCCTGCTCCTATTCCGAATTCTAACCTTCCATCACTTATGACATCGACTGTTGACGCTATTTTCGCCAAGACTGAGGGATATCTGTATGAATTACAGGATACTAATACTCCAATTCTGATTTTTTTTGCATGCTCTGCTAGATAAGGAAGCAGAGTCCATGCTTCAGGCATGTATTGGCTCGTTATATTCGCCATGGGATAGAAATGATCGTAATTCCATACAGAATAGTAACCCATATCTTCAATTTCACACCAAGCTTTCCTATAACCGCCAAGTTCAAATTCTTCTTGCCATACTTGAACACCAAATTTTATCGCCAAATTACTCAACTCAGGAGTCTAACCTTACTCTTTATTTGTTTTTAATCTTTTGTTCAAATCTTTAAACGCATTGTCCACCGTGCAATCATATTATTCCTATAAAAATTCAATAGATAATTTCTTTATTGTCTTGTGAACAGCAAATAGATTGGGAAATTCTTTTAAACAAATATATTTCTTCAAAGGATGTAAAAAGACTATAATAGTATCTATATAGGAATAATCACGATGCCAAAGATTATTGAAGAGCCTGATCTAATTCACTGCGAATATGCGAAAAATAAAGGCTGGCCTGAAACTTTTCGAAAGGGCGCAACTTTTTGCAAAAAATGCGATCAGATTGCTTGTCAATTTCACCCAAATCGGTCATATAAGGAGATTAAAAAAAAGGAATTAAAGCTGAAAAAAACACGAGTTCGCAAGATAATAAGAAAGAAAGCTAAACCTACCTTTACAGAAAAGCCATCTGAATTGAGTATAAAAGAAGTTTTAGATCATTTTCCTAGCGAATCAATGAGAAGATATCAAAAAGAGATCATAACCAATATTGTAGACGCATTTCAGACTGGGAAGAGATGTATCATACTATCAGCTCCTACAGGTTTTGGAAAATCATACGTGAATGCTACTTTTTGCTCTGTTATTCATTCATTCTATACTACTCCACAACTTGCTCTTATAGAGCAGATCTTAAAAGATCCTCTAATCGGTTCACGATTTGTTGAAATTAAAGGCCGTCCGAATTATGCCTGCTATCAGTCACCCAATTACAGCGTAAATATAGGAAGATGCATAACCAAGAATTATGCTTGTAAGGAAAGGTACGACGTCTGTCCTTACTGGATGCAGAAAAGACGAGCTCAAAATGCTCAAAGCGTACTTACCAGCTTTGCATACCTCATCGCAGAGGGGCAAACTGAGGGGACTAGTGAGACCTATCTTGGAAAGAGGGATTTGCTTATTCTCGATGAATCGCATAACATAGAAGAACAAGGACTGAACCATATCTCTGTGCGGGTTAATCCTTTCACAATACCCTATGAAGTTTACAATCGGATACAGCCTGAACTTAATAAGATCGAGTCAGATTCCCAGCTCAAGGGATTTTTACAAAGACTTGAAAGGATTTTACGAAGTTATATCACCCATTCACAACGAATAATCGATGCAACTGGTCTTTCTATTGAGCAAGTTGAAGATATGGAAAAAATTGAACGTTATTTAGCCAATTATAATCTATACGAGCTATCAAGCAGTGAGTGGGTTTGGCATCTTGAGAATGATCAGCTGACCCTACAACCCGTATTTGCAAAAGAGTTCATGAATGATTTGGTTTGGAAACGTGCAGATTACTACATAATATCTTCAGCTACGATTCTTGATCATTATGAATTCTTAGAACTTAATGGACTCAAAGATCGAATCAAAGATGATGAGATCTGCTTTCTGAAAGTCCCGAGTACATTTCCTGTGCAGAACCGTCCTATAATGGACAGTGTGGTAGGGCCTTTATCCAGTCAAATGTGGGATAAGAACAATGAAAATGCTCTTTTAGCCATAGAGGAGATTCTTGAAAAAGAGGATGGAAACGTAGCAATTCATTGTCACAGCTACAAAAATCAGAGATGGCTCATAGACAATATATCTGAGCATCTTAAAGCAAGGCTAATTATCCATTCAAGTAAGGATCGTGAACAGAAGCTAAATGAATGGATGAATTCTGATGGTAAGGTATTTGTTTCAGTTGCCTTCAATGAGGGGCAAGACTGGAAATATGATATATGTGATGCCCAGATACTTTTGAAAGTACCTTTCCCTTATTTAGGGGATAAAAGAGTGAGAAGGCGTTTAGAACTAGGATACGATCAGTGGTATAGAAACTATGCTATGTCTGAGGTAATCCAAGCTTATGGAAGAGCAATAAGAGCTGAAGATGATAAAGCCAGATTCTATATTGTAGATGGAAGTTCCCTTAAATTGATCAGAGATTGTTGGCATTTTATCCCAGAATGGTTTAAGGAGGTTTTGCCTGATTCCTTTTTTCAAAGAATGGGGCTCAATTAGGAATCGATTCTGAATATTTTAAATAAAAAAAATGAATTATGAATAATTCGAAAATTTTCAATATGTCTAGAATGTTTCGATTCATTATATTAAGTTGTGATCAATCTGAGAAAACAAAAGAAAATTCTTCCGTTCCTAGTAATTTTTTTGCTTTCTTCATCACCATATTGCATATTCAACTTTGAAGTGTCTGCATCTAACGAAAAGTATAATGTCAATATTAAAAAAGCAGTAAATTATCTTCTTGAACATTATAATTCTGAACTTGGCCTAATTTATGAGAGTGAAGACGAGGGAGTGCATTGGCTAAAACAAGTCGAATATTCCGACTACAAATGGGATTATAACGAAACATATTGGTTATATTCGGATAACTTGATTGCTGCTTACGCATTGGAACCTTGGGCTCCTGAGATCTCAACTAGAATAAAAGGAACTATTGAAAGTTATAATATACCGAAAAGTAATAAGTTCGAGGCATTGTTTGGAGAAGTTATCGGGATAGACAGGGGAGCAAATAATATCATAGTCTCACATTCCTCTGAATACGTGATCCTAATACGCAGGCATGAAGGAGTTCTCCCAGATCCAAGATATAAATTTGCAGACAATATGATCTATGAGGCTCTTTCTAAGTTCTACAAAGGTGAAGTAGAAGAGGCACAAAATAGAATCTTTGAAGTCCACAAAATGTGGAATGGAACGTGTATCGTAGATAGTGGAGTAATACAAAAAAAGCCTTGGTCAAAGAGCGCACCTTCTGACATAGGATTAGGACATAACTTTAAGCTTGCACTATTACTGTTCGGTGCAAAAGTAACAGAAACAAATCTACCCAATTATAATGAGCTAGAGGAGGTCTTGTGGAGTAAACAACAAGAAAATGGAGGGATAACTACTCTCAGCCTGCCCCAAGGCCAACCAATAGGTTCTGCTAATACAGAAACTACAGCACTGACAATTCTGATCTATAATGATCAGCTCATTTGTAGATTGCAGAATATTGGCAATGCTTCAAAATTATCTGATTTTAAAAATGAAATTTTTTTGCAAATATCAAATTCAGATAAAATATGGATGTTTTGCACATCACTCTTGATCATATTGACTGGAACAATAATTATTATGAAAAAAGCGCGCGCGCTTACCAAAAAATATTTATTAAAGTAACACGTTTTTAAAGAAAAGTATTACAAATGCCATACTTCACAAACAAGGATATTACAGCAATATCCATAGGAGCTGCATTGTGGGCTATTTTGAATATTTTAATATCGCCTATCTTTTTTCAAATGACTCGCTTACCTTGTTTATGTGATTTGCTAGCTTTTGTTTCTTTAATACTGGTAACTTGGTTGACACGTAAATTTGGGGCGGCTTCTTTAACTGGTATTATTGCAACATTACTTACACTAATTCTTAGACCAGCTGCTTTCCACATGCTTGGTTTTGTTGTTGCAAGTGTAGTTTTTGATATCTTAACTAGAGCTATCAGTTACAAGATTTGTTTTAATAGGAATCCTTTTGTTGGGTCATCTATTGTTGTAACTTTCTCAATCTTTTGTGCAGGAATAGCTGGAGCAATCGTTGGTATTTTCTTCATGAATTTTGACGTTTTAACAGGAATTTTGATGTGGGCTGGTTTGCATGCTTTTGGTGGTTTATTAGGTGGATTAATAGGAGTCATTATTGTAAGGGCTTTGGTGCTCAGAAAGATTCATCCTTTGTATAATTAAAAATATCCATAATTTTATGAGTTGTAGAATAGTGGAATATTTGAAGAATAGTACTGAATTCCAATTAACGGATTTATTGAGCGAAAGCGAAAAATTTCATGGCCATTTAGGACCCTTTTTAGTTATTGGAGTAAAAGCTGGCTTAGTTGGTTTAAGAGAGTTTGAGAAAAAGAGGGGAGAGAGGGATCTTTTTGTGAGGGTTTTTTGTAGAAATTCAACTCCTTTTTCATGTGTCTTAGATGGTTTGCAATTTTCTACCGGCTGTACCTCAGGAAATAAACGATTGTCTTTTGAAGAATCAACCGGTATGATTATTGAAATCAGAAATAATGAAAGAGCACTAAGAATAATTGTAAATCAAGCAGTTTTTGAGAATCTTAAAATGAAACTTTTAGGCAATAAAGTTCAAAATGAAAAACTAAGAGATTTAGCACATGAAATAGCCCAAATGGAAGAAAATAGTCTGTTTTTTATTGAGCGCATTGAATAACTCAAATTTGAAAATTTAGATCTAAAAATTCCAAGTTTTTTTATTTTTTAGATACAATAAACATTTATATTGGCAATCCTCAGAAATGATTAAAAGGAGTTGGAATTTTAGCTTGAAGAGAAGAATTGCAATTGTAGTATTACTTGCAATCCTAGTAGTACCATTAATGCTTTCAAATGTTACCACCAATCCTGCGAACAGTCCTCCAGAAACTTGTCTAGCAGTGAGGGGTTATGGAAAAATTACAGGACAAGTTCAAGTTAAAAATTTTATGGGAGATTACGTCGCTATGGGTTGGGTCGAAGTTACTGCAACCTCTTTAGATGGAGAATTCATTGCAGTTAATCAAACTGATGGTCAAGGAAGATATTCAATC
>JAOZGV010000071.1 GCA_026015225.1 Candidatus Bathyarchaeota archaeon | reverse complement strand
CAGGATTAATTTTAGGTTTATTAAGCATGTATTTTGTTTTTCCCAAATTTGCTATGAGCAAACTTCAATCAGAGACTATATTAAAAAATTTGAGAACTGATTTTAAAATAGAGGATTATGAAACATATTACAAGGAATTAGTTATTCCAAAGAAACCTATTGGAATACTGTTAGATATGGACGGAACAATAGTTGACTCGATGCAAGAACTTAGAAACAATTTTATTAGCATTCTTAGAAATGAGGGTATTGAAATAAGTAAAAAAATTGAAGATAAAGTTGGCGACAATCTCACAGAAATCATGAATGTAGATTCGAACGGTTTTACAGAATTTATGTTAGTATGGAATGTATTAAAACTTATTGAGAGTTCATTTCTAAAAAGAATAAAACTTGTTTTTGTTGCTTATAGGAAATTAAAAAAAGTAGCGAATTCTGCACCCTTGATTGATGGGGTAGAAGATGCAGTTGAATCTTTTAAAGCAAAAAAGAATATTAAAATCGCAATAGTAACAACACGAAGTAAAAGAGATGTTATTTCTAGGTTAGAAAAAACATCATTTGAGAATTGTATTGATTTAGTAATAACAAGAGAAGATGTAAAAAAACCTAAACCATCGCCTGACCAAATTCTGTTAGCAACAGAGAGATTAGGCATACCATCTAGCAGGTGCATTATGATTGGTGATAGTCCTACTGATATTGAAGCTGCAAAGAAAGCTGGAGTGACATCTATTGGAGTAGCCTCCGGGATTTTTAAGAAACAACTCCTTAAAATGAAACCAGACTTTATCGTAAAGAACATAACAGAAGTACCCTATGTATTAGATGAAATAATTAAAAAGCATAATCTCACAAAAAACTCTATAAAAGAAAAGAAATATAAAAAGTCAAAAACAAAGGAAAAGAAATAATCATTGCATGCCTGTGATAAATTTTGAAGAGGCCTGATAAATATGAAGCTGTCGTTGAACTTGCCCGAAGAAAAGGATTTTTCTGGCAGTCTTATGAGATATATGGTGGATTAAGCGGATTTATCGATCTAGGACCACTTGGCGTTGCATTGAAGAATAAAATCATTTCTATGTGGAGAGATTATTTTCTCAAGAGCCATGAATTTATTGAAATTAGTACTCCAGTAATTACGCCATCAAAGATTTTTGAAGCATCGGGCCATATAGAACATTTTAATGATCCTATAATCGAATGCAAAAATTGCAAAAGAAAATTTCGAGCAGATAATATTCTAAAGGAACATGATATATCGAATACAGAGTCATTAAACTTAGAAGAATTGGACGAAGAAATAAAAAAGATGGGGATTAAATGTTCTGAGTGTCAAGGCGAGCTAGGCAAACCTGATTATTTTCAAACAATGTTTTCTACTACAATTGGACCGTATAGTAACTCCATAGGTTATGGAAGACCTGAAACAGCTCAAGGCATTTTCATAAACTTTAAAAGAATTATGGAGATAATGCGTGGAAAATTTCCCCTTGCTATTGCCCAGATTGGCCCAGCCCTAAGAAATGAAATTTCTCCAAGACAGGGTCCTATTAGACTTAGAGAGTTTACAATCATGGAGTTTGAGTTTTTTTATGATCCTGAAAATTCTAAATGTGAAAAATTAGGAGAAGTTGAGAAAGATTCAATAAATATCCTTCCGGAGAAAATTAAATTAGAAGAAAATGAAGCTATCAATATAACGATCGAAGAATCATTAGAAAATGGGTATATTCTCAATGAGTGGTTAGCATATTTCATGGCTTTATCACAAAGATTCGTCTCTAGATTAGGTATTCCACCAAGAAAACAAAGATTTGATGAAAAGCTAGTAAATGAAAGGGCTCATTATTCAACTCAAACATATGATCATGAGGTTTTACTTGAAAGGTGGGGATGGGTCGAAGTAGCTGGACATGCTCTCAGAACAGACTACGATTTAACACGACATATGAAGGAATCAGGAGTGGATTTGCGAGCATTCATACAATTTAAAAAGCCTTTAGTTAAAACAAAAAAAGTCATCAAGCCAAACGTTATTAATATTAAATCAAAATTCGATGATCCTGAAAAAGCACTTAAAATCATTCAAAAAGTAAATCCCAACGAGGTTGAAAGAATTATTAGAGAAAAAGGGGATTATAAAATTGATAAATATATTTTTGATTCTAAAGATTTAAAATTTGATTTTAAGGAATTCAAAGAAACTGGAAGAAGATTCGTTCCACACGTTGCGGAACCTAGTTTTGGACTTGAAAGATTAGTTTATGCAACTTTAGAATATTCCTATTCACAAGTTGATGACAGAGTTGTATTAAAAATACCAAAAGAAATTGCTCCAATTCAAGCAATCGTTTTACCCT
>JAOZGV010000068.1 GCA_026015225.1 Candidatus Bathyarchaeota archaeon | reverse complement strand
GAAGAGAGCAGAAAATACGCTTCGAAAATTGTCAAAACTAGAAGAGGAGAGATCGGTCAATAGAATGGCTTTGGGAAGCGTAGAAAGTAAGCTGAAGGCGCTAAAGATACAGATTGCAAAAGATGAAAAAGAGATCCAGTCACTCACGCAGAAAGAAGATTTAGTTGAAGCTAGAGAACTTGAAAATTCCAAAGCGTTATTTGAGGAGACGATAAAAACGGACCTTAAGCATCTTGAAAAACCTGTGTTGAAAGCTATTAAGTTAATTGAAGACAGATCAATTGAGATAGATCAACCCAAGATCATAGAACTTGAAAAATTCATTAGTAATCCCAAAAGTGTACTATTGGATCTTAACCGCATTAAGCCTGTTGAAGACGCTTTGATCTACCTTCAAGAATTATTGAAGAGCAAAAAGCTAAATCTAAAAAGCTCAAGGACCAAGAAAGGTATAGAAACCATCTCGAGTATCTTGAAAGAGGATAAGATAAAAGAATATGAGAAAACTTTCAGCGAATATGCTAAGCAAACTCGAAGGCTGGAAGTTGAGGGTACGATTGGAAGGACAAGAGAGCTCAAAGATATCCAAGAAGAATATCGCAAGAATAAAGAAACGCTTGGCCATGTGATCATGGAAAAGAAGCGGATCGAAGAAGACGTCGCTTCTTGTGAAGAGAAAGTTAAAGAATATCTCACAAAACTTGAAGAATTGATCTGAAATCGTGAACGTTTTACACATGCGTGTTATCACATCGAAGAATTTGGAAGGATTATATATTCAGCGCGCGCGTTATAGCAAAAGGTAATATTCGCTGTTCTTTACGTAATTTTTCAAAAATATTCAAAATCCCAGACTCCATTTTTTAATTATTATTAAACCTAAAAAATTAAACAAGAATAATTTAATATTCAAATGAATTTCTTTTAAAGAATAATCCATCTTAACATCATATTATTGTAAATTTTCTATAAAAATTGATGAAAAAATGAAATTCAAAGACAAAATTGTTTTAATCATTGGGGGTGCTAGCGGCATAGTAAGGAAATCGCAATACAATTTGCAGCGCGCGCTTAAAGTTGGAAAAGCGTTGGGTATCAACTTGTCGTCGGTGAAAGATGCAATGCAAAAAAAGTATGATACGCATGGGAATAGTCTATATGAGAATATCCATGATTGTAAACCATACTATGATTCCAGCTTCAGCCTCTTCACCAAAAAATCTTAAAACTCGATATTTAACCGAAGACATTCCCTTTGGGTTGGTACCTTTAGCCTCTTTAGGTGATCTATTAGGGGTATCTACTACCCACGTTAAAACGATCATCGACCTTGCATTATTAGTTAATCAAACGGATTATTGGAAAGAAAGCCTGACAATAGAAAAACTTGATTTAAAGGGATTTACTGCGGAGCAGATAAAACATTTGGTCAACGAATAGAACGCAAGCGTTATGTCCTCGCCCCCACTCATTAATAAATCTGTGGGGTTCACATAGAGTAAAATCATTTTTTTGTCATATTAATATTCTAGAACATGTGCTAAATATGTAAAAATCTTTAAATTTTTAATTTCTTTTTAGACACAAAAAATTGTTTAATCTATTTAATGCATAACACATTTCTTTAATTTTGATCAAAAATGGTCGGTAAGAAGAAATCAAAAAGTTCGAAAGGAAAATCTAAAACAAAGAAAAAGTAAAAGTTCTTGTTAAAAATCTATTAATGAGCTGGCGCTCGTAGTCAGAATAGGATTTTCTATTTTATTACTATCTTCTAAGCGCCAGAATTTTTTCTTTATTAACCAACATTTTAAATGTCTAAATCATGAAAATACAGGTACGCATATCAGATCTGTATAGCACGCGCGCTACATTTTCTTTTAATCGGCTGAATAAAAAAACCCATATATCATTGTCCCATATCATATTTGATAATAATACTGATCTCGCCTAATTTGTGAACCCTCTTTTATGCTATGATTGACAAGAGTTAAGGGATAAAATTGGAAGAGAGTCAAGAAGAAATAAAACGTGGCCTTAAAGATGTTGCTGCATGTGAAACTCGTATTAGTCATGTAGATCCTAAAGGCCAACTTTATTATGCTGGATATAATACAGATGTGTTAGTGGGGCGCGTCAGTTTCGCAGAAGCAGTTTATCTTACTTGGTTCGATAATTTGCCGAGTCAAAAAGAATTATCTGATTTTGAATCATCGATAATATCTGAGATGAACTTGCCTGAAGCAGTAATTAAAAGACTAAAATCGTATTCTAATTCAAATCACCCTATGGATATCTTACAATCTGAGATTCCATATCTTGGGATGCACGATCCAGATCTTGGAGACAATTCAGATTCTGCCAACAGAAAAAAAGCGATAAGAATAGTGGCTAAAGTCCCTACAATTATTGCCAATCTTAATAGGATCCGAAATAATGAACCGTTAATTCCACCTGATGATAAACTTGATTTTGCTTCAAATTTCCTATATATGTTTCTTGGGAAATATCCAGATGAATTAGAAAGAGAAACCATCAATAAATACATGTATCTTCATTTGGACCATGGGCTCGCTGCATCCACCTTTGTAGCACGCTCGACAGTTAGCACTCAGTCAGATATATATTCAGGAATTACCTCAGCGCTCGGTTCACTTAAAGGTAAATTTCATGGAGGTGCAAACGAAAGAGTAAGAGGAATGTTGAATGAAATAAAAAATATTGAGGATATAGAAGCTTATATCCAAGGCAGATTGGATGTTAAGAAAAGGATTATGGGGTTTGGTCATAGAATCTATCAAGCTGACGATCCTAGAACAAAGCATCTTCGAGAACTTTGTGAAAATTTGTGCAGACGTGCGAACAAATTAGATTTATATGAAAAATCAAAAGAGATCGAGTTTGTAGTTCTAAATAAGAAAAACATACGTCCTAATGTCGATTTTTATGCTGCAACAATTCTAGATGCTTTGGGAATTCCTGTCACGTTTTCTACAGCATTTTTTGCATCTGGCCGCGTAGCCGGATGGATAGCCCATATTATTGAAGAATTAAATCAAAGGATTATCATGCGTCCGACATCAAGATATACTGGTAAATATGGAAGAGAATTTATTTCTATAGACAAACGCTAACTTCTTAGAAACACATTATAAGAGATACTTTGTAGACACAAGAAGTGCACACTATGATTGTACAATTTCTTAATTTGATTTAATCCTTGAATTTACATTATTCGTTTCAAATACGACTTTCCCACCAATTACGGTCATAAGAACCTCAGTATCCTTGACTTCATCGATAGGACAAGTAAGAATATCTCTATCTATAACCACAAAATCTGCATATTTCCCAGGTTCTATGGAACCCTTCACATTTTCCTCAAAGGTTATCCATGCATTGTTTCTTGTATAGCATTTTATCGCTTCTTCGCGTGTGATATTTTGACCATCTTTTATAACAAATCCTTTTCTGCTCTTTCGTGTCACTGCATGCCAAATATTTAAAAATGGTTCCCAGGGAATACCTCCTGAACTACTAACGCTATCTGATCCAAGACCAACATCGATATTATTATCTAACCAAGGTCTGGGGGAGTATCCTGGCCTTCCTTTACCCC
>JAOZGV010000063.1 GCA_026015225.1 Candidatus Bathyarchaeota archaeon | reverse complement strand
TGAAATATTATTAATTTACATATATTTTAAATTAATTTTATATTTTTGTTCTAAATTCTTCTAGCGCGCGCTAATTATTATAGAATAATTGCTGTAGAAGTTTCCAATTTCTAATTTAACTGAAATCACATTCCAAGATAAAATACTTATATTTAAGAAAAAATATTGAAAAAAATAGAACTCTTATGCATTCCAAGAGAATTACTATAAGAAATTTCAATACAAAAGATTTGGATAAAGTAATTGATATAAATCGATTAAGCCTCCCCGAAAATTATATTCCTGCATTCTTTTTAGACATTCATAAAAATTGTTCAGATGCTTTTCAAGTTGCCGAAGTAAACGGTGATATTGCAGGTTATATCATGTGTAGAATTGAAAATGGCTTTTCTGATTTTAAGAGATTTAGGGTTGTTAAAAAAGGGCATATCGTCTCAATAGCAGTTAGGTCAGAATATAGAAAAATGGGCATAGGTAGTGCATTACTAAATGAGACGATTAAAGTATTGAGAAGATTTGCTGTAAATGAGTGCTTTATGGAAGTACGAGTAAATAATTTTAATGCGATTAAATTATACAAAAAAATTGGTTTCGAATTCATCAGAAGAGGTCATGGGTATTATCAGGATGGTTCGGATGCATATACAATGGGAATAAATTTTTCAAATTAAAAAAAGGAGATTATTTTTCTAAGAGTAATTTTAAAGGTATATTTTGGTTTGAACCATCCGGAAGACTTCTGCGTATACTTATCGGCAATACTCCTTCTCGTATTTCAAGTAGCGCAATATCAATAGGTGATGTTGATTCCTGAGAAACATCAATTAGAACTGGAGCACCCATTGCTATTTGAAGTGCTCTAGCACTTACAACTTTTGCCTTCTCAAATCGAGTTAATTTTTTTGGACCAATCTCAACTTGCATTATTTTAGTACGTGAGCTTTTTGATTTCTTAACTTTTTTACCCTTCACCACTATCCTCCTCTTTATCTTGGCCTTTCTCCTTACCACCTGACTGACTTAGAAATATTATGTCATCGATCTTTAGGATCATTTGCGAGACTTCGCTGGCCGAAATAATAGCTTGGTTTTTTACACTAATGGGTTCATAAATACCTTTTTTGTAGAGATCCATAATATTTCCTTTTATTGGATCGACCCCATACCAAATTTCTCCCTCATTATGCTTTGCTCTCAATTTTGTCAATACATCTATAGAATTAAGGCCAGAATTTTCGGCTAGAGCTGCAGTAATTGATTCTAACGCTTTAGAAAAAGATAAAATCGAAACTTGTTCTTTTCCTTTAAATTCCTCTGCAAAAGACCTCAATCTTCTTGAGATCTCTAATTCTACTGCGCCACCACCTACAATTATATATGGTTCTTTCATTATCTCCCTGATAACACATAAAGCATCATTAATTGCTATTTCCGCTTCTCTAACAAGCGTCTCAGTTCCTCCCCGAATTAATATTGTTAAAGCTCTTGGATTCTTACAATTTTCGATAAATAATAACATATCTCTTTTAGAAAGAGCCTGCTTATCCTTTCCGAATTTTCTTTCTTCAACAATACCTGCATACCCCAAATCTTTTGATCCTAATTCTTCGATGTCTGTTACTAAATTCCCACCAGTTGCTTTGACCAATCGATCCATTTCAACAAATTTTACTCGTTTAACAGCGAGGATATTCCTATCAGCCAGCATTTTTACAGCTTTTTCTGATATATCTCTTTGACAAATAAGAACGTTTACTCCTAATTCTGATAGCCTATCAAGCTTATTTTTTAAAAGATTCTCTTCTTCTTTTAGAATTGTTTTGATATGATTGGGTTTTTCAATACTAATCTTTGTAGAAAATTCCGGTTTCTTAATTTCGATTGCATTTACGATCAATGCGATTTTTGCATTATGTACCCTTCTTGGCATTTTAGTATGTAAAACTACTTCCTTATCGACCTTATCTATTACCAATCCATCAACTAGCATAGAATCGGTCAGCGAATTTCCATGTTTTTTCTGTATTTTTATATCATCTAATATTTCATCATATTTACTTGTTTTTTTATCCAATATACGCAACATTGCTTCTGTCGCCATATCAGTCATTAAATCAATGTGCTCGGCCAATAACTTCGAGGATAGTGCTACTTTAGCGATTTTCTTTACAACATCTTTATCTTGGGGATTTACTTTTATAGCTAATTCTTTTAAGATCCTTAAAGCTTCTTTTGCTGCAATTTCATAACCTTTTACGACAATCGATGGATGAATTCTCTTATCGATTAAATCTCTCGCCTCTTTTAGTAGCTCGCCGGCCAGTACTACAACAGTTGTTGTACCATCGCCCGTTATTTCATCTTGGGTCTTAGCTACTTCGACTAGCATTCTTGCAATTGGATTTGAGATGTCCATTTTCTCTAGAATTCTTGCTCCGTCACTAGTAATGTAAACAACACCAGCACCGGAGACTAGCATCTTATCCAATCCTTTAGGACCTAAAGAGGTCTTCATAGCCTCACTCAAAATTTCAGCCGCTTTTATGTTTGCATTTAAAGCTCTTCTTTTTCCATGAGTTCGTCGAATTCCTTCATTAAGAACAGGAGCAGGGACTCCACTTTTTTGCAAGTTAAATTAAAACCTCCAAGGGATTATCAAGGTTTTATTAGAGATAATAATAAACCTTACTATTAAATCAAATTCGATAATATATATTGTTAATAATTTTTTTAATAGAGTGAATGAAAGTTTAATGGACTACAATCTAAATT
>JAOZGV010000061.1 GCA_026015225.1 Candidatus Bathyarchaeota archaeon | reverse complement strand
ACGGCCATTCTCTATTAACCATGCCAAAAGGAAAACAGGAAATAACATATGTTGTAGGTGTAGTGGGAACGAGGAAATACTCCCTCATTCTCATTAATGAGGTGGAGATCAAAATACAAGAAATAAAAGCTAAAAATATAATAGTCACAGATGCAGAAGCCAAGCTTTTAGAAGCGAAGGAAGCTTATAATCTTGGAAAAAATGCTGAGACTGAAAAACTGGCAAAGCAAGCAAAAGAACTTGCAATTCAAATAGAAGTCTTAGCCATCGAAGCTAGCACCCATATAGAAAATAGTGAATCTTCAATTAAAAAGGCACAGCAGGAAGGGAGAACCACAAATCTTGACGAGGCACAAAAAAATCTTCAACTAGCAAAGGATAAGTATCAGAATGGAGATTACAGAAAAGCTTTAGAGTTTTCAGATCTAGCCAAGATTAAGGCTGAAAGTCCCTCAGTTCAACCAATCTTTGAAAAAAACATTTACTTATTGATTCTTGGCATGGTTTTAGCTACTATCATTATTAGCCTTTTTGTTTTCAAATTCCTAAGAAGGTCAAAACATGAGAAGCCAATAGATACTGATGAAATATTCAAAAAACATCCGCAGATGAGGTATGATGATAAAGAGGTTATACTGTTCTTAACTGAAAAAGGTGGGAAGGCTTTTGAGGCACAGATACGCGAAAGATTCAATCTTCCCAGAACCACCAGTTGGAGAATGGTTAAACGTTTACAAAGGGAGGGAATCATAGAGCTTCAAAAAGTGGGCGGACAAAACCTTCTACAAATTAAACCAGAATATCTCACATCCTAGTAAAATAGAATGAAACACCTGTTTCAGTTGGTTTCAGAGTCTTCCTTAAGAAATTCTTATAGCTTATAAAAAATTGGTGAAAAATCTGAAAACCCTTACTCTTGTATCAATATGCCTACTTTTAGTTTTAGTAATTTCATTGACAACCATTCCTGTTTTTTCAGAGAATGTAAAAGAGAAAACAGGAGAAGTAAATGCTGTAGCAAGCGAAGAGGATGTAAAATCTGAGGAAATCTTGAAAATTCTTGAAATAAGCAAGATTCAAATTGAAACAATCTTCAATAAATGGGAAGAAGAGGATGCATCAATTCCTAAGACTTCACGAGATAAATTTAAGGAAGGTACAACATTAGTTAACGAAGCCATCCAACTCAGAGATCAAGGAAATTTCGAAAAAGCAAACGAGAAAGCAATCGAAGCCATGGAAAAGTATGAGGATGCATTACAAATTGCAGATGAAGAGTTATTTCCAGATTCATTAGAGGAAGAGGGAGTAGCTCAAAAGGCAATCGGATTAGAGAACGCTATCGATAGAGCATATTATTTCGCTGAAAAAATTGATGATTTAGCTCTGAAAGTCGAAAGTGAAGGGCATTCCATCACAATAATAAGAGAAAATATAGAAGATGCTGAAACCCACTTAGAAACTGCGAAAGCATTTCTTGAATCGGGCGAGATCAATGAGGCGGCTCGTGAATTAGCGAAGGCCCGGGGCATACTTGGAAGATCCATGGGGGGAATCCATAAAATATCTAAAGACATTAAGGGTAAAAAAGCTGATAATTTTCTAAAACAATCAGAGAAAGGGCTAAGTAAACTTGAAGAAAAAATAGAAAAATCTCTAAGCAACGTGCCTTCTGAAGCTAAGATTGAAGTCGTGGAAGCCCTACAACATGCTCGCAATAGGATTCTAGAAATTAAGGAGAGGATAGAGTCGGGAGAGGTTGATGAGGCAGTAGAGGACCTTGTCGAGTTTAAAAATTACCTAAAGCAAGTTAATAAATTAATAAATGATATCAAAAAAGATCATGGAAAAATAAATGAAAAAAATTCAGAAAACGAAGAACTCTAATAGCTTAATTGAAATATAAGGCGAGCTTAAATTTTACTTTAAATCAAGAATCGGAAAAGCGCGCGCTAACTTATAAAATTAGTTTACACTTAATTATTTTGATGTATCATCGCATGCTAGATAGAATCTATAACCTCTCTAGCTAAACATTTCCATCCATTTATTTTATGTCTTCGACAATCAACACTAATTCAAGCATGAAAGATGATATTCCTAATGTCAAAAATATCGTCCATTGTTTGATTCTTTATTTTCGGTTTTTTATAGTATATTTAACAGGATTTTTAAAACTAAACGCAGAACCTTCTCTAATCTTATCTCTTGAAAACAATATTTTGATAATTGCTCTAACCATCAAGAATTGCATAGGCACAGAGTATTAAAAGCACGTAAGGAATCCGGAAAAGATTTACATTGTTCATAAAATAATGAGCAACTATATAAACAGCCGGGATTAGGGATAAAAAAACAATTATTGCGAAAATGTAATAATTTTTTGTTCTCAATTCGAAAATGGTTTAATCTTGGACTTTAGTTTCTTTAAATAAATATCCCATATTATTGTTCTAGTTAATTTTTTTATAAAAATTTTAACGAGCGCTTATTTACTTAGTATGAGATGGTTATTGAGAATGAGTAAAGAAACATATATTGCTGCTCCATGGGATAACCTTGTCAAAAGCGTAACGGCAGTCATTATCATTTTCATCATATCGTTTACACTCTTATTGACCTATGTAATTGATAACGTAAACATCATCGCTGGAATTATATCTCTCTACTCTGCAGTGTTGGTTATTCCCTACTTATGGGCTCCTCAAGGATATATCGTAACGAATAAACGGATTCTTGTAAAACGCTTGATTGGCGATCTTAAAATTAGTTTCATAGAAGAGCCTGAGAGATGGGCGTGGACATGGTGGGGCATACGATTATTTGCAAGTGGTGGATTATATGGGTACTATGGATTATTCAGTTTTAAGGGGATAGGACGAGTTTGGATGCATGCAACGAATCGACACAATCTTGTCCTTATTAAAACCAACCAAGGTAGAAAAATACTTCTTAGTCCAAAAGACCCAGAAGAATTTATCAAGCGCGCGCTAAAATAGTTTAGTGCTAGTGCGATAAATAATCCCCAATCCTTTTTATTCCTTCTGTGATCTTTTCTGTATTTTCCACTAAGGGGCCATAAGATATTCTTACTCCATTTTTCAATGAAGGACCAAATCCTTTTCCAGGAACTAATAGCACTCCTGTATTCTTTAAAACATCTGTAACGAACAAATCTGAGTCTTTCCCAACATCCGTGACCGTATACAGCCCACCTTGAGGTCTAAGGGTTCTCATTTTTAAATACTGGTCAATGGCATCACAGGTAATTTCAGCTGCTTTTTTGTATTTGATTCTGCTCTCTTCAATATACTTTTTCAATGAATTATCTCTCAAAGAGGATTCTACGTACTTCGCGAATGCCATCTGGTGAAGAGTATCTGGGCATAAGATATTGCATTGTTGAGTACTTACAAGTCCATTTATAACGGTCTCATCGGCCTCCACCCATCCTAATCTTCTTCCTAGTCCTCTGCCCCATTTAGAATTTGAATGCATAGCGATCAATTGTGAATGATCTGATGGTGACCAAGAAAAATATTCGGGCGGCTCTTCAAAATATTGCGATTTATAAGCAAAATCTATGATTAGGAATGTATTCTTCTTATCAATTATGTCCATGATCGCCTCTACCAGCTCTTGGGGGATTATCTGTCCAGTTGGATTATCGGGACTAACCAGGAGTATGATTTTTGGGTTACGCGCTTGATACAGATCTTGAAAATCTTCTATGGTCTTAGCCAGATCGGGAATAAAGGTCCAGCTCTCTTTATCTAATCCCTCTAAGAAAATAGTTTTTGAATTTCTCAGCGTAAATTTTATCTGACCAAAGTAATTTGGATAAGTGGGATCCAACAACATTATAGAATCTCCAGGATCGGAGATGGTTATGAAAAGATCGTGCATTAGTTGAGTACTTCCTAATCCAATTATTACATTATCTTTGGAAAGCCGTACATTGAATAACTCTTTTTCGAAATTACATATCTGCCTTCTGCATTCCAATTCGCCAATCGTCGTGCTGTATCCGCCTGAACTATGAAAAAGTTCTTTGTCATCACATATCTCTAAGTAGGATTTCCTGTATGACTCTGGAGTAAAGTGATTGACCCATCCGCCTCCGAAAGAAATGAGTTCTTCAGGATCAAGCCCTAAATTAATTATGTTCTGTCTTTCTGCCATTTTCATAATTTGTCTTATAGGACTTGGCGTCTTAAACTGCTCTTGGATCAATTTTGAAAGATTTGCTCTCAATAACTAAACCACCAAACCTAAAAAATAGAATTCCTCAACCTCTAATATTCAACTTTTATTATAATTTAACGGTTAATAGCGACGAGTTTAAGCGTGCGTTTATCGTTATATGTGGCAACCATCTTAAAATAAGATTGTGAAAAATTCATAAATCGAGTGTTTGAAGAAAGTATCAAATAAAATTATTAAATAGTTAATCATATTTATAGAAAGTGAACTTTGTATGAAAGCTATATTATGCAACGGTCATGAATCAATAGTTATTGGCGATATTGAGGAATCAAAACCTAAAAAGCATGAGATAATAGTTGAGCCATTATATGGCAGCATATGCGGTTCAGATATAGCTATCGCTCAGTTTCATGGAAAAAGCTATCCAGGAGTTCAACCATCGAAAGAAAAACCTGTGATATTAGGCCATGAGTGGTCTGGTATGTCTGGAGATCAATTGGTGAGCTCTGGATGCAATATGCCTTGTCTTGCCCAAACTATTTATCCACCTTGTCCAAATTGCAGCATAGGTAGAGATGATCAATGCTTTAATCGGGGAAGAATCGGTTTCGAATTCCCAGGAGCTTTTAGAGAAAAAATGCCTTTTCCAGCGGTTCAGGTCTATGAAGTTCCTGATGGACTTAGTACAAAAGATGCTTCCCAGACGGAACCCGCAAGCGTTTCCATAAGCGCAGTTAGCATGCTTGGAGAAGTTGACGGCGAAAAAGATGTTTTAATCTACGGAGCCGGGGCTATTGGTCTATATGCGCTTCAATACGCAAAGGTCATGGGAGCCAACAGCATTTTCGCCATAGATATTGCTGATTTCAGGTTAGACTTGGCTAAGAAACTAGGTGCAGATAGGGTGATAAATCCAAAAAAAGAGGATCCAGTTCAAGTTATTTTGGATGAGACGGATGGCAGAGGAGTAGGGGTTGCTTTAGAATGTACGGGTTATCCGCCTGCTTTTAACCAGGCTCTAAAAGTAACTGCAAGGATGGGTACGGTAGTTATTGTCAGCATTTATGGTGGTGAACTGAAGATAGAACAGCCGTTCAAGGATATGACGGACAGAGGATTGATAATTAAGAATGCTAGATTGAGTCCAGGAAACGCAGTTAGAAAGGCAATTTCTTGTTTAGCCGACAAATCCATTAAATCCGTTATAACTCACGAATTCAAGATGGAAGAAGCAAAAAAAGCGTTTGAAGTTGCTGCTAATCCTGCGGAAAATAATTCTATCAAAGTCGTCATAAAAATAGGTCAGTAAAAAGTAACATTAACTATAGCGTGCGCGCGCTAGAATTGATATTGAAAAACTCGAAACTAAAATCAGTCTAAAAAGAAAAATGATTGTAGCACACGTTAATAGCGTACAATATATTTATATAGAAATTATTCACCTCAAAATAAAGGCGAGATTAGTTTCACGTTTTTATAAACGATAAATATCATGTTGAAGAAGAAGCAAAAATTTCTGTTTTTGATCAGGGAGTACTATTTGGAGACGGTGTATATGATACTCTAGTTGTTCAAAATGGGTATATTTTTAAATTAGATAATCATGTGGATCGTTTTTATCGGTCAGCAAAATCTGTAATGATCGACGTGCCTTATAAGAAAGAGGAATTAAAAAAAAAGTGATTGAAACAGTAAAAAGAAATGAATTAAAAAATGCTTATTTAAAGCGCGCGCGCTTAAATTATTGGTGAGGGAGAGAGTACCAAGATACTTTAACGCGCACGCTTGTAAGGAAAAGAAGGGTGAGGAATCCCCTTTAAATTCCCTCTTTTATTGTTGGTCGGCACACCGCGCACTCGAAAATTCATCCTTGATTTGGCTCTCTTTTTTAGAAACAACTTGAATGCACTTATGCCTATGATACCTGCTGCGAGGAGACCTATGATGATCATTAGTTTAGTATAGTCATCGGTGTATTCCGCGACAATAATTGTCGGTTTATCAACATAATGAAGATACTCTTCACCAGATTCAGCTTTATATTGTTCATCTTTGAAATCTTCTAACTCAGGATTCGACGTAAAACTACCTAGATCTCCAGGGGAGTCCAGCCATTCGGGTCCAAACAACGAGCGCGCTTCGCCTTCCAATACAATGAGGTTATTAAGTTTCTTTTCACCCAGAAAACCCAACGGATCGTGGGTGAAAAAACCATGGGGTATTGTCAGGGGCACCTCGTTCCCGACCTTGTGGTAACCGCTGTATCCAACCGATTCAACATTCGATTTGATCTCTACAAGATAATACGGAACATAGAATAGCGTCAACTCTCCTGTATTAACTAAGTTAATTTTGATAATCGGATCATTGGAAGTAAATTTATTTCCCTCATCTGAAAAAGTATAATGACTCCACTCCTTAAACCGGAGTTGGGTTACAGGATCTACCTGAAGCGTCTCTACTGCTTGCGCTTCATATTCTGCTCCAGGATCATACCAAAAAAGCGCTTCGTTCACTCTCCCCGATAACTTCACACTTAACTTACTATTTGGGTGGCGTGCCGTTGTCGCCTCCAACTCAGCAACACGTTCTTCCAAATCAGCGCAAGCGCGACAGCCTTCCTCTGAAATGAAATCAGATGGATCAAGATCGTCTACAAGAACACGTCGTTTCTCTGAAAAACCGCTTTTTAGGGAACTTCCAGTATCAACATCAAAAAAAATGACATTTATACGGTTGTAATCAAAGACATAAGTCCCTCCATCAGAGATCTCCTTTTGGTATTGCGGGCACCAAAATATTTCTTCATCGATGACGAATTCATCCACCGAGGCTTTATACGCCGTCCCAAATGGCTTTTGTATGTTTATATTTTCCCCCTCCTTTAATTGCCCTTCTGATTCGCCGTTAAGGTAAAAATTGATTCCAAAACCGCTATAGAGACCACTGGTCATGAAGAGCGCATTATAACTGGATTCGATAACTTCGAAAGTCAATTTTTCAGTTTTTCCTGGAACGATTATATGAATGGTGTATTCTCCAATAGGCGTATCTTTGCCGATTTTAAATTCACATGAAAAAAACCCATCATATTTCGTGTAAATGGGTGAATCGAATTTCCTTTTCTTGCCATCAGGACCTACGAGTACGACATCGACAAGCATATTGGGAATTCCCATAATCTCCCCCGGATGACTCAAAGGTCCTCTCCCTGAGATGCTTCCGGTAAGGAAAATCGTCTTCACATCATCTGTTGAGGGGCGTGAAAATGGTTCTTTAATTTCAACAAGCCCTGTTTCAGGATGGTCAAACGATAAACGTGGGTTCTCGATAGACAAATCATGGATGTATATCTCCATTTCGTGGCTATCACAATAACCACAGGTACCTTCGACACTACTTATAGATGAAGGACCCACAAACGAAGCTATAATGAAAATAGTAACTATTGAGAGGAAAAATTTTCGATTAATAATTTGCATCATTACATGTATGTATTTTTTTTTATAA
>JAOZGV010000027.1 GCA_026015225.1 Candidatus Bathyarchaeota archaeon | reverse complement strand
TTATAACATTCTCTTTTAGTTTTTATCTAGTAGCAAAGGCACATCAAGTAATTTTTGATGAAAAAACTGACCAACCCAGATTTATCAACTTAAATGTTTATTCGTTGGTTAGGCATCCTATGTATTTAGGAACCTTATTATTCTGTCTAGCATTTTTCTTTATAATGCCCTCGATTCTTTCACTCATTATTTGGATTGGATTCTTTATTTTCTATGATAAGATGGCGACTTATGAGGAAAACAGTCTCATAAAAATACTCGGTGATAAATATATTAACTACCAAAAAAGTGTACCTAAATGGATTCCAAAAAAAATCAAGATTCGCTAACGCGCACTTTTTTAATCAATTATAGGTGGAAATAAATTTATCATAATACTAAAGAGAGTTCGTAAATTCCAATCAGAATTAAGATCGCTCCAATCAATCTAATAAAATAAATTCTATTGCTATGTTTTTCAAGAGTTATCCCTGATTTTGTCTTAGAGACAAGAAAGCCAATTATTACAGCGAAAAGACCTGTCGCCGCTGCTAATCCACCGGTAATTTGAACTGAAACGCTTAGAGCATAAAAAAAGCTGATATACATAAAATATAAAATTGAAGTTGCTAATACCATTGGAATTATTGTACTTTTCCACCCCTCTCTTAGGGCATCTCGTTCTCTCTCATGAAATATGAATGGCATCAAAATTAACAGTACCCCAAACCATGCAAACTCTCTCCAAATAAGAAAATTAAAATTTGAGACAATTTTCACAGCGGGCTTTACTACTACATTACCAACAGCATAAAGAAAAGCAACGAATAGAAAGAACCAAAGCGCTTTATTTTTAGGTGAAAGGAGTTCACTCAATTTTATCTTCTCATCCCATGTTGTTAAAATGCCTCCGATCATTGCAATCAGTATCCATAAGATGACAATCAATCCGTAATATTCTCCTAAAAAAATGTATGTGAGGGGTACTATGAAGATGGATTGTGTTCCGGTTAGCGGCGTTGCTGAAGAAGCATCATATTTTGTTAGACCATAGTATAGTAGTAGATATCCCAATATTGAAGTGCCCCCCGATATAAGCGCGTAAGGTACTATCTCTAAAGGAGGTAAAAAAACCTCATTTGGCTTAATAATATACGAAAAAATTGGAAAGAGGATGATGACGATAATTCCTTGCAAAAGAGCGAAAGAAATGTAATTTTTCATTCTATTTTGGATGAGATATTTGGCTACAAATGTAAAGATAGCCCAGAACAATGAGGAAATGAGCGCATATAATACAAATATCTCCATTTATTCCATCACTCTTTAGATGTCCTGAATATTCAACGATTGAAATAATCCAATAAAAACAATAGGTGATTTTATAAAGTTTGAGAGTTCACGACTCAGAAGGATGGCTCAATTAAGAAAAGGTTCGAATTAAGAACATCTCTGTACAGAGTTCAATCATTCCAAAAATTAATGAGATATCTTCTGGCTCCATAAACTGGATCACATTTTGGTAAAGAGACTCTAGCGATGTTACCATCTGCTCTTGGCCTTTCCTCGGATTTTCCATAACAAATATCCCATTCTTGGTCAAAAGGATAAGCCCCTACTACTGCGAAATCCGAACTGGCACCAAGATTCTTATGAGCAACTCCTGCAGGTATTATTACCACATCTCCTTGATTCGCTGTCAATTCAATTCCTTTTTCTCCTCCAAGCTGGACATTTGCATTTCCACTATAAACGCCTAGAACTTCGTGAGCAGTACTATGATAATGATGAAATCCATAAATGCCATTTCGCCAGGATTGATCCCATTGATTTATTTCGAATAATTGTTCAAAAATCGAAGCAAGATCGTTGGTTGTTTTTCTTATAGCACCTTTGTAAGCCAAAAGTGGTAATTTTTCATTATTGGGGTAAATACCATCATCCATTAATATATGCTGTATTATTTTGCATTCTTGGATGATACCTTTGAATCGTGAAAAAGGATTGGAGGGGCTATCGTCTTTCAATTCTGATCACTATTTCTAAAGTAGATGAGAAATTTCTAAACCCTGGATAAATCTTGTTAATTTCTATATCGATATCTTGATTATGAATGATTCTAGACCATTGAATAATTGTTGTTAATTTATGAAATTCTATTAAATCAATCAGAAAAAAACTCAGGACATTCTCAATATTTGAATTTAAAAAAATTAGAGGATCTTTTTATAAGATGCTATCGTTCTACAGTAAAGGCAACCTTTACATGAGCTTTAAATTTAACAATTTTTTTATCTTTCACTTCACCTTTAAAGCCAAGAATATCTATGCCTACAATATGTTCCACAGTCTTTGAAGCCTCTCTTAGAGCGTCTTGAGCTGCATCCTCCCAACCATTTTCAGAGCTTCCAACAAGTTCGAGTATTTTCACTACAGTCATATTTTCACCTATTAATAGTGTAAACTATTTTATAATATATTTTTTTCATTCAATTCCAATAAATAGAAGTGATCTGATCAGCAACTCAGAGTTGTATCTGTTGAAATTTACTGAAATCCGTTAAGAGTTTAATAAGCGCGCGCGCTTCCAAAATGCGATGGCTGTGGTTTGTGTCAAGAATTATGTCCCGAAGACGCAATATCTGTTGAAAAATTATCAGATAAGGACTTGTATCCAAGACCAGATTCTAAACCATATAATAAACGAATTTAGTTTATGAAAAATTAGTGAGACGTTAAGTTGTTGCCCGAAAAGACAATAGCTAGTCTAGAAAAAGTTTGAGCATAACAAAGAACTTTTGCTAGATTGATAATTTTTATATTGTAATTGTTTCTTAAGAGATTTGAAAATGTTAATTCCTTGGACAAAGATCAGATCATGGGATTGTATGGCTTGCGGAGATTGTTGTAAATATTTTACTATCAATATCAAATACGAGGATTGGGTGAAGATAATTAACAAGCATGGAACGTGGGCAATAAGTCCTGGAGTTCGAGAATTCTATATAAAAAGAAGGCCCGATGGAAGATGCGTCTTCCAACATAATTTAATAGGTAAATGGGTATGCGAATTACAGGATGTTAAACCTGGAATATGCAAACGTTGGCCTTTTAGAATATACAGAAAACCCAGACGTGGCAAAGGGAAGGATGCAATTTTTCAATATAGGAATGAGAATTTTTATGTTTATTTAGAATCATTTTGCAAAGGCATTCAATATGGATATCCAAGTACAAAATTTGTTAAACAAGTAATTCCGGAATTTATTGAAATTTACTTGGGAAATCTTAAAAACCAAGTCAATTCTACATCAAAAATATTCAATTACTTGCTTCATCCTCAAATACCTCAAGTAATGCCGAGAAGAATTTTGTAATTGTTATTCTGAAAATAAGCACATCAATAAGAAACGCTAACTAGAAACGAATTTATTTCCTTTAATATAGAATCTCAACTCTTTGTCCAGATCAATTCTGACTCCAATTCTATGTGAAGTCTCAACTTCAAATTTCATCAGATTCTTGGTAACAAAAACACTGTTCTTGTTTGATGTTACAGACGAATTGTTTAAACTCTTGTCGATCTTTAAAGCTCTAGACAATCTACCGGGACCACTTGTCAATAGCCGAACATCTTCTATTCGTCTATTGGCCTTCATTATATCAATACCCTTGATGGGTTCTATAGCCCGTAATAATACTGCACCCACCTTACCAGACTCGTGAGCTACAATATTGAACATCCAATAATTATGAACGTTATAAATGAAAATATTACCCGATTCGTCCCACATGCTTTTGTTATATCTTTTCATTCCATGGTAAGCTCTTGAAGCGGGATCCTTGGAGCTATAATAGGCCTCTGTCTCAACAATTAATCCCTCTAGAGTTTTTCCTTCTAGTCTCCTGATTAGCCTATTGCCCAACAGCTGTTGTGCTACAACCCCAGGATCTCTCTCATAGAAACTCTTTCTCAGTAGCTCCAAATTCAATCCCTGTTTACAAATCGAATAATATAGTCAATAGATCTATTCTTTCAAATGTTTGTTTAATGCATTATTAAATGCTTTAACAAGTGCAAACAAAAGCAATAAACGTTAATTGAGATAGAGTATAGTCAATGACAAATAATGGCTTCTGATGATCATAAATCAATCGAGATTCTAAAGACAACAAAAATAGCTCTGTCACCGATCGATGAATTAAAACTGATCGTTTTAGTAGAGGATTCTACAAATTTAAGCAATTCTAATCTAATGGCTAAACATGGATTATCCTTTTTTCTTGAATCGAAAATCATGAACGTTACCTCAAGGATAATCTCCGATGTGTGACCGGCTCCAGATATAGCATTGAGAAATGCTGAAAGATTAGGTCTGGATATTCGCAAATCAGACTCGATCTTCATAACTCATGGTCATTATGATCACATCGGAGCATTGTCTGAGTTCTTAAAATTTATAGATGGACCGATACCAGTCATTTCACATCCAGATATAATTGATCAAAAAATCGCATTTAGACCTAGATTAATGTAAATTGGAATTAACTATAAGCAATTTGAAATGTGGTCTGATCATTTCATATTTAATCGCAAGCCTTTTGAGATATCGAAAGGGATAATGGCCAGCGGTGAGATAGTCAGAAGTACTGATTTTGAAGATGTGAAGGGATTCTGAAAAATTAAAGACAGCCTTTTTACTAAAGACAATCTCTCTGAAGAACAATCTCTGGTCATCAATATTAGAAACAAAGGTCTCATGATATTGATAGGATGCAGTCATCCAGGAGTGATAAATATCATCAGACACGCACAGCAAATCACAGGAATTAAAAAGATTCATGCTATAGTAGGCGGTATGCATTTATTGAAAGCCGATCGAAATAAAATCCTGAAAGTAATCAAGGAATTGCTTGCATCAGATTTCGATTTTATCCATTTCTGCCATTGTACAGGCACTAAAGCAACCAATCTATTCATAAATTCCTTTGAAGACCGATGCATTCCAATTCAAACAGGAAGCTTTCTTAAATTCTGATTACATGCGACAGTAATAATATATTTTCTTTCAAAACCCTTTTGCTAAGAATTCTTTTATGTGCATTAACTTGTACGATACGACACCAAATTCCTTAATAATTATTCAATTTCTACAATTAGAGAGCGTAACTTATCTTAATAGAGGAATATTTGTCATGAGTAAATTTTCCGAACTCAACGATAGGTTGAATGAATTTTTAAAGCTGAATACACCGCCAGTAGCAATTAAATTATTCAAATCTTCAGAAGAGATGAAAAAATACGTAAAGCGGCGGCCTAGAAACAAGATAGCTCTATGCCAAATGTTGGGCCAATCTAGATATATTGGAAGAGTTCTAGGAGGAACAGCTAAAGAATTGGATTCTTGTGCATTGGGTGTGGCTGTACTTGGTTTTACTGATTATCCTGAAGATATCGCTGAAGGAAAAAGGTTCAAAGGTCTATATCATAGAAATGAAGATATAAGCAAAAAAGTATTTGCAGAGACGCCCAGATTTGAGGTAGGGGTATTTGAAGGAATCCTTTCATCTCCTTTGAGTAAAAGTCCCATAGAGCCAGATTTAATTATCTTTTTTGGAAATTCTGCTCAGATAGCACGAATTGTCCATGGATACGTCTATGGTACTGGAGAAAGGCTAGTTTTCAGCACGTCTGGGGAAACAGCATGTGCCGATGCAATTATTCCTCCGATTTTGACTGGAAAACCCTCAATTACATTACCATGTAATGGAGCAAGAATATTGAGCGCTGTTCAGGATTCAGAGATGATAATAAGTGTACCTATGCTATCTATTGAGAGTATAATTGAGGGGATGAAGAAGACGCACGAAGGAGGCATTCGTTATCCTCCAACTTTCCAGATAACCTATATATCTCCACAACCACCTGTATCCCACTTCATTGGTATGAAGCCCCCCGAATTAAGAGAATAGATAATCTTTTGAATATCTCTTTGTATTTTGTTGATAGACTTAGGAGGCGCTTATATTGGCAGATTTAAAAGAACTAATAATAGACCTAGGAGACGTTGATGAAGTAAAAAGGATCGTAAAAGATGAAATTGGATCAGGTAAAGAACCAACGAAAATTATAGATCAAGTAACTGAAGCATTGACTGAAGTAGGAAAAAGGTACGACCGAGGGGAATACTTCCTCTCTGAGTTGATGATGGCTGGCATAATAGCAAGTGAAGTATCCAAAATATTAGAACCTCTCTTAGCAGAAAGTAAGAAAAAGGCAACCTCTAAAGGAAAAGTAATTATTGGGACCGTCAAAGGAGATATACACGATATAGGAAAGAACATCGTAATCATGATGCTTCAAGCTACTGGGTATGATGTAATAGATCTAGGTATAGATGTCCCAGTAGAGAAATTTACCGAAACGGTAAGGAAGGAAAAAGCAAAAGTCTTGGGCATGTCTGCACTGTTAACATCGACTATGTACGAGATGGGTAAAGTTATTGAAGGTCTAAAAAAAGAAGGCTTAAGAAGTGATGTCAAAGTAATACTCGGCGGAAGGCCTATAACCAAAGATTTTGCAGATGAGATTGGAGCAGACGGTTATGCTAAGGATTCTGTTAGGGCAATAAAAGTTGTAGATTGCCTGATCGGATAAGAAGGTATCGTTATTGAATAAGAGAGAAAGGGTTCTAAGAACGCTTGAAATTAAAGAGCCTGATAGGGTTCCAATAATGGAGATGGATATTGAAGTCCCCCTCATGGAAGCCATTATTGGAAAAAAATATCCAGTGACTACTTCACTGCAGACGCAGGTAATTGCGGATAGAGAACTGGAAAAAAAGAGAAACGATTTCAGAATAGAATGCTACAAGAAACTTGATTTTGATGTCATCGCAGCTGATCTTTCAGCTCCAGAATATTGGAAACCCAAGATCGATTCGAATGGAAAATTAATCGATCTATGGGGAAGAGTGCTAATACTCGATAAGCAAACTAAAGCTTGGATTCCTTATGGGACTCTTTTTAACAATCCTGAAGATTTCGATAATTTCGATTTCCCTGATCCAAATGCGTCTGGATGGACTTTTTCACCTGAATATAGTAGAGAAGTTGCAGGTGAAGAATACGCGTTATCTACATTCATCAGAGATCCTTTTGCACAAGCTTGGGAGATGTTGACACCCATTAATTTTGTAAAATACTTGTATCAAAATCCCCAATTCATAGAGAAAGTACTGGATAAGATCACAAATTTTAATATCGAGATTATAAAGCGCATAGCTGAGACAAGGACAGATTTCATAATTAGTGGTGGGGATTGGTGTGAAAAACAAGGACCGATGGTGCCAACAAAAATTTTTGACAAAATGGTATTTCCGAATTTAAAGAAGCAAGTTGATACTGCGCATCGATATGGACTGAAATTTATCAAGCATACAGACGGAAACATAAATCCTTTACTTGAAGGGGTTTCAAATATTGCTGATGGACTCCACTCACTAGATCCTTCTGCAGGAGTTGACATTGGTGAAGTTAAAGAAAAATACGGAGATGAACTCGTCTTGATTGGGAATGTAGCTGTGGACAATCTTGCAAAGAACACACAAGGTGAGATCGCTGAAGAGACCAAAGAGGTTATCAAGAAAACATCTCCTGGCGGCGGACATATTTTGTCTTCAAGCAATTCCTGGGCAAGCGGTTCAAGATTAGAGAATTGTATGGTTATGGTTGAGATAGGAAGAAAATTTGGCGTCTATCCCATTAATATTTGAGAATAATTAAGGGATATCAATCTTAAAATCACAGAAATCTAAGATTATAGCTGTTTGGTCATAGGAGATCAAAAAAAATATCTAACAATCTCTAGAATTAAATATTAGGATTAATAGCGCGTGCTATCAATCTTGATTGTAATAGAGAAGTCAGTACCATAAAAGGTTGGTTATTTTATGAGTGAAGAAAATGAAGGATTTTGGGAACTTGTTAAAAATTTAGAGTTATTAGGATGGGAGAAGAACAAAGATAGAGATATAGATAGACAGAAATGGCTATCGGAAGTATTTCCAGAATGGGGTAGATTTCTCAATAGTGAAATAGAAAATACAAAAGTGAGACCAGATACTTTTGTTCTTTGGTGGTTTGGCGCTTGCTCTTGGTTCTTAAAGACATATGGTGGGGCAAATGTCTTGATAGATAATTATAGCGGTCCATCCATTGCTGCAGCTTGGGACCCCGATACGAAAATTGGCGTTTTGAGACAAACTGGAGCTTTAAGACAAGTCTGGCTAAGACTCAATCCTCATGTCATAGATCCTTTTGCTTTCAAAAATGTTGATGCGCTCCTATCAACTCATAATCATGTTGATCACTGCGATATCTACACTATTAAGGCGTTGTTAAAGACGACCGACTGCCTCTTTATAGGTCCTCAGAAGTGCTGTATTAAGTTCGAAGCATTTGGGGTTCCAAAAGAAAGAATTATTGAAATAAATGTGGGCGATTCGCATAAGATAAAGGACTTGGAGATAAAAGCACTGGAATCTACAGATAACACTGTATTGTCTGAAGTAGATTATGTTCAAAAGGAAATGAATAAAGCCGCTGTAAATTATCTTTTAAAAACTTCTGTTGGGACGATATATCACGCTGGAGATTCACACTATTCAAATATGTTCTTCAGGCATGGCAGACAAAATGAAATTGACTTGGCATTAGTAGCATTCGGAGACAATCCAGATGGGATGACGGATAAAATGACATCATATGATGCATATAGAGTTGCAAAAGCTCTAGGAGCCAAGATATTTATTCCAATGCATTATGATAATTGGGGCATAGTTCAGGGCGATCCTTTGGAATTGGAAAGAATAGTGAACGAGAAAGCCCCCTGGATGAAAACTATAATCATGCAATGGGGAGGCAAATTCGAATATCCAACAGATATCGACATCAAAAGATACAGATATCCAAAGCAAGAAGATCAATTCAGACCGGAATTATCATGGGAGTATGGTGATAAGAGAAAGTAGTCACAAAAGAACCTGATTAAATAAATTTCTTAACATATTTTTAGAATGCTTTTTTAATATCATAAAATTTTATAAAAATATGCGATATTCTGGAGCTGATTAATGATTGAGTGATAATTCAATCAAAAAATATGATGTTGCCGTTTTAGGAGGCGGTCCAGGAGGATATACTGCTGCGATTCGAGCAGCTCAGTTGGGAGCAAATGTTGCCCTGGTCGAGGAGAATATATTAGGCGGTACTTGCACAAACGTTGGATGCATACCCACTAAAACACTTTTAGGCTTTGTTAAGATTCTGTCAGAAATTAAGAGAGCAGAGCTTGCAGGTCTGGAAATTGGGACAGTTAAAGTAAATCTTGCAAAATTGATGCGAAGTAAAGAAGAGATAATCGATAACCTCGCTAAAGGGATAGAACTTCTACTAAAAAACAATAATGTCGAGACAGTTTACGGAAGAGGAACATTAACCGAAGATAAAGAAATAAATGTTATCGACAAATTAGGGAATAAAAGAATTGTACGAGCTAGTAAAATTATCATTGCAACCGGATCTAAACCTGCAAAGCCCCCTATTCAAGGGCTGGATGGCAAAAAGATAATTTTTGATGAAGACGCTTCAGACTTTAATCAGATACCTCCAAAACTTGCGATAGTTGGTGGCGGTCCAGAGGGCGTTGAGTTTGCATATATATACTCGAAACTTGGCTCAGAAGTTATAATTTTAGAGATGTTACCCAACATTTTGCCCAGAGAGGATCTTGAGATCGCAAAGCGTCTACGGCAAAGAATGTTGAAAGATGGTATAAAAATAGAAACAAACTCTAAAGTCATTAGAATCGAAGACGAAGCAGAGAACAAAATGATCATATTTGAAAATAAAGATCAAGAGAAGAAACTGAGGGTTGACAGGGTTTTAGTAATGTTCGGTAGAAGACCAAATATAGACGATTTGGGACTGGATGAAATTGGGATTAAGACAACCGAAGAAGGAATTGAAGTAAACGATAAAATGATGACAAATATCCCAAATATATTCGCTATTGGGGATGTTACTGGTGGTGCTTATGCTCATGAAGCAATGGAAGAAGGTATGATTGCTGCAGAGAATTCAATGGATTCTGAGAAAAACTCCTCAATGGACTCAAGAGTTATCCCGAGATGCTTTTTTACAATACCCCAGGTAGCCGCTGTAGGTCTTACTGAACACGAAGCGAAAGGAAAGGGATATGATGTAAAGATCGGAAAATTCTATTTCGGGGCTAACCCAGCCGCAATGGCTATAGGTGAAACTGATGGATTCGTGAAATTCGTAATGGATGGGAGATCGAAAGAGATATTGGGGATCCATATCCTGGGACACAATGCTTCAGAGCTTATAGCAGAAGCTTCATTGGCTATGAAACTAAAAATCCCAATTGAAGAGATTTTCAAAACTATTCACGCCCATCCGACATTGTCTGAGGCAGTTAAAGAGGCAGCTATGGACTTATATGGTATGTCAATTCATAAATCTAGACGCATCTCTTAGAAGCGCACGCGTTAAAAATTGGAATACACGCGCGTTTAGTATTCTACTCAATCTATTAATAGTTATGATTTGGGATTACAAGTAGCGCGCGTGTTAAATGGAAGGCTAGCTCTGAGCAAAGTAGTAGTAGTATAAAAGATAAAATCCAATTATTATGAGAAATATTCCACCCACTTTTTCAATTAAAGGCATTGCTTTAAAGATCTTTTTATACATCATGTCCTTAGCCATTACTACTAATACCGTCGTCATGATTAGAGGTAGCCCCATTCCTGATGAATAGACTATGAATGTGATGATCCCATCGAAGATGCCGCCAGTAATTATTGAATATAATAGTATAGATAGAAATATTGGGGCTGAACATCCAAAAGTCGCAAGACCATATGCAAGTCCATAAAGATACATTCCGATGAATCCTTTTCTGCCTGTGGCTCGTACTGGAATAAATAGAGTTGGAAACTTTATTCCAATGAGCATAGTTAAGCCCATAACGATTATGATTAACCCTGCTACAAGTATAAGCCATGGAATTATTGTTTGTGCTAATTTTCCAATCATCGTACCTATGAGTCCAAAAACTGAGAATATGGATATTAAACCGAGCGTGCAGGCAAAGCCCCCTAAAATAGCTTTCCTAATCGTGGATTCTTTGCCCAGATAATACATGATATATCCTGGTAGTAACGGATAAGCGCAAGGAGAGAATAAAGCAAATATTCCAGCTGAAAAAACAAGTATAAAATCTGATGTATGCAGAGTTGCCAATCTCCTTGTTAAATTATTTAATTCTACTTAGCTAGCAGATTTTCAATTTCATCAATCAATATTTGGTTATCAGCTATTCCCTCATGTTTGGATACAACTTTTCTATCTTGATCTAGTAAAAACAAAGTCGGTACAGTCGTGATTTTGTAGTCATATGCTAGATTCTCAGTATCCATAGCCCATATCCAAGTTGCTTCAGGAAAACCTTCTTTAAATTCTCTTAATTGATCTTCACTTTCTGAAGGATCGGCACCTATTGAAATTATTATAACTTCATCACTATAGACGTTCCATATTTCTATTAGATTTCCAGTCTCGATCAAACAGGGTTGGCACCAAGTTGCCATGAAATCTAAGATCACTACTTTACCCTTAAAATCACTCAGTTTGAAGGTTTGACCATTTAAGTCGGTGAGCGCAAAGTCCGAAATCTCTATTTCATTGCTGGGTCTGTAGATCGCATAAGAGAAGATTGCTATTACGATTATGAGAACAATTCCAATCAATACATAATTACGAGCCTTTGATTTCTTAGGAGTCTTTGATTTTTTCATATAAATAACCCTTCTATTCAAAATTAAAAAAAATGTATAAGATTTCGCTATTTATTATGTTTTTTTCTAAAAAAAGAAAACCATCATATTTAAAATTCTATCATCTGAGTTATCTATAAATAAGTTGCTGAAAAATAGCATGTCCGTTCAACCACAATATTTCTATTAAATTTTAAATTTGCACTCTCGAACCAATCTAGTGTGCGCTTTGATTATCGAATTATTTATCTAATTCGTTTCGTAATTTTTAGAAATCTAACCACCAATTTGAAGGGCTTAGGCCAAATTACTAAGATTTAAATTTATTTGAGATACAGAATAGAGTTCTTTGATTGAAAAGGGTGAGGATTTGGTCTCAGAAAGATTCAACAGCAAGAAAATGGCTTTGATATCGGTCTTTTCTGTAATTTATTTAATATTGCGAATGCTGCCAACATTTCCTATGGTAGGAGTAGGTGGCGCATTCTTCTCTATTTCAGATGTTATCGCACCTATCTACGGAATATTATTGGGTCCCATTACTGGTCCAATGAGTATAGCTATTGGGACTTTCTTGGCAATTGGTTTGGGTAAACCTGCTGTATTTTTGGGTCTCGACTTTCTTCCTGCATTTATGAATGCGCTTTCCTTGGGCCTTCTGATTAGGAAGAAATGGTTATTTGTAGTCATTCTGAACTTCATTCTATTGATAATCTTCAGCATCCATCCATATACTTTGCTTTTCGTTAATATTGGGATTGGAGGGACTGGATATGTAATGCCTTTTGCATGGATGCATATGATCGCATTTCTACTATTATTGTCTCCCCTATCCAAGAAAGCTGTCATTTGGATAAGCAAATCCTCTACTAAAATGGTTTGGGTAGGTTCTATTATACTATTTTTCATCGGAACATTTATGCAGCATCTAACTGGCAACATTTTATTCGAATCAATTCTTGGAATGTTCCTTAGAACTATTCCATTTGAAGCATTCCCTTCCATATGGACTACAATTTTTTGGCTCTACCCTATTGAAAGAACTATTCTAATAATAATCTCTAGCATTGCAGGAGTCTTTCTTATAAGAAGTTTGAAAAAGATTAACTTTGAGAGATTCGATATAATTTAAAAAAATTTTTTTCAAAACCTTTCAAAGCATTTCTATCGCGTGGGTCACTTTTTTTAACAAAAACAATATAAATCCTGTAGAAGTATATCTCTACCCACGAGGTATGATTGAAATATGTCTGAAAAGAAAAAAGTTCCTGATGTGGCCGATGGAGGTCTTAACCTAGGACCGGATCGAGAACTTACAAAAGAAATCTGGTTAAGAGAAGCTTTTCCAGAATGGAAAACATTATTGAATAAAGAAATAGAAGAAATCGAACTAGAGCCAAACACTTTCGCACTTTGGTGGCTTGGAGGGGCTTCATGGTGGATGAAATCTGCGGGAGGCGCGGATATCTGCATCGATCAATATGCAGGTTCTGGAGGCAGTCTGACTTATAACGAATTGTCAAAAGACTCTGGCGTTGTAAGGATGTCTGGAGCATCCCAGATGAGTTGGATAAGATGTGTTCCACACGTCCTTGATCCATTTGAAGTCAAGAAATGTGATGCGTTTTTCTCCACTCACGTACATACTGACCACTGTGATTTTTACACCATCAAGACTCTTATGTGGCAAACCGATTGTAAATTCATAGGTCCTTCAGAATGTACTGACATAATGAAGAGGTGGGGCGTTCCTGATGATCGTATTCAAACAGTTAAACCTGGCGATACCATTCAAGTAAAGGATGTAGAAGTTACAGCAGTGCAGTCTTTTGATAGGACTATGATGATGACAGATCAGAGAGACTTGAGCAAGATGACTCTAGAAGAATTCGACAA
>JAOZGV010000024.1 GCA_026015225.1 Candidatus Bathyarchaeota archaeon | reverse complement strand
GATAGAAAATATATGGAAGAAAAAAACAATCTTTTGGAAGTCATCAGAAACTCAATAATAAATCTAGAAATGGATAATGCAATTAATGCCGCAAAGAAGGCCTTGGAGTCAGGAATCTCCCCCTATAAATTAATCGAAGAAATGAGGAATGCAAGTGCGGCCGTCGGTGAAAAATTTGAGTCAAATGAATACTTCATAAGCGAACTTGTGATTTCAGGGTCAATCATGAAATCAATTTCTGATATTATTAAACCTTACATGGTAGGAAAAGACGCCAAATACAAAGCTAAGGCAGTAATAGGTAGTGCGCCAGGAGACTTACACGATATAGGAAAAAATATCGCAGTAGTGAGTTTAATTGGTTCTGGGTTTGATGTTACAGATTTAGGAATTGATGTGTCCGCCGAGAAATTTGTGGATGCTGTAAAAAATGAAAATGCTCAAATCGTCGGAATTTCTGCTTTAACAAGTTCTACAATGTTAGGAATAAAACAAGTTGTAGAAGCACTCGAATCTTCGGGCATTAGAAATAGAGTAAAAGTTATTGTAGGAGGGGCCCCTCTAACAGATGAATTTGCTAAATCAGCGGGTGCTGACGCAAGAGCAAAAGATGTAGTGCATGGAGTTAAAATTTGTGAACAATGGATCCTTAGTTAAAGTTAATCTTTTTCTATTTTTATCTTATTCCATTTGTTTTTGGTTTCATCATATGCATACTCTTGGAACTCAGGAGTAAATGTCACGGCTCTATCGATTTTATACTCATTATCCCTCTCATCGAAACCACAATAGATTTGAATTTCACTAGATGGGATATCCCCACTTTTAAAAATCTGTATTAAAAAATTAAGTCCGTTTTCCAATGAATTCATTGCTGCCTTTACTATTTTTGATTCTTTAGTTCTACAAGTAAACCTTCCTCTCGATTTTTTATAGTTGCATTCAAATATAAGAATTGAGTCCTGTTCTTTTCCATATTTTGAAATAATTTTTGCTAATTTCTTACTGGCTGACTTCCAAAAATCTGAATTGATGTTATTATGCACCTTTGAAAAATTTTCTCCATTCAATTCACCGAAAGAAATGACTATTGATGGATTTTTATCTTCTTCTTTTTCCAAAGAATAAACTCTATCTTCAATATCAAAAATATTGACGAGGTCTTTCAAAAAATTTTTTATTTCACTTTCTTTATAAGAAGAATCGACAACAATTGATAGTAAGGTTCTATCCATAAATAATCCGCCCAAATTTTCCTATTAATAAAGATTTGAAAAAGCTTTCTTTTCAATAATATGTGAATTTATTTTAGTTATTATTATAATTATACACATCATGGATTACAATTAAAGATTCTCTTAACTTCTAAAGTGAATAATTTTAAATAAAAGCAATTATTGAATTAGAAAAGCTGGGAATTTTAGTATGAAGAGTTTAACAGTAGTTTTAAATGTATTTGCAGAGTCAAAAGAATTAGATAAAGTAGCATCAACTATTGCTAATCTGTCTGAAGCAATCGATGTTTATGAAGTTACGGGCGAGCATGATGTTGTAGCACTAGTCGAATCAGAGGATATAACATCTTTTAGAGAATTTCTTAAGAATAAAATCCTTACGATTAATGGCGTAAAAAGTACAGTCACCGCTGTAATAATGCACACTCATAAGAAAGATGGGAAAATCGTTTATTGATTTTTATTATCTAGATTAGTTTTGATTTGATTAGGAATTCTGAAAGTCCAATTACAAATGGATTATTTTCACTCAAAGCGTAAATTCTTATTGTGTCGTATAATTTCATATCAACGAATCCAGCATCTACTAATATGGATATATTTCTTCTGACTATATCTTTACTTAATTTACTATATTTAGTGAGCATATATAATGTTAGGTCTTCTTTCGAGTGAGCTATGAGAGTTGCGATAAGCTTTAACCGGCTATAACTACCTAATAATTTTAAATAACGCTCTTGCCCCTCATACATAAGTTATTATCCTCTTAAATCTATTGATGAATTTATTTATGTATATATAAAATAATTATCTTCATGCCTTTTTAGAGAAAGATTAATTAGATTCCATTATAAAAAAACGCTAAATGATTAAGGAGTGTTGAGGATGCCAAAAGAGTTTGCATATAGAGGACATACGATCGAACAATTAAAGAACGTCTCTATGGATGAATTTATTTTGTTATTGCCTGCAAGACAAAGGCGTTCGCTTCAAAGAGGATTAACTCCCCAACAAAGAGAATTCTTTGAAGAATTAAAAAAGTATAAACGAACGAATGATGGAGAAAATAAAAAAGCAATCAAAACTCATTGCAGAGATATGATAATATTGCCTGAAATGATTGGTCTAACTATATTGATCCATAACGGGAAAGAGTTTATTCCAGTAGAAGTAAAACCTCAAATGATAGGTCACTATTTAGGAGAATTTGCTATTACAAATAAAAAAGTTTCACACGGGACTCCAGGTATAGGCGCATCGAGGTCTAGTATGTATGTCCCATTGAAGTAAAATCAGTTGTTAAATTAAATTATTTTACATGAAGTGATTTATAGATGCCGATTTGGGATTATGCAGTAAAGGATTTGGATGCAAGTAAAACTGCTAAATGCGCAGGAAGAGAGTACCGAATCTCTTCTAAAGCTGCAACTGAGATTTGCCGTGAAATAAAGGGTATGAGTCTTACAAAAGCAAGAAAACTTCTAGAGGATGTAATTGCTAAGAAAAGAGCAATTGCTTACAAAAGTTATAAGAAGGACATTCCACATCGCCGACAATTAAGTAAATTTTATGCAGGTAAATATCCTATAAAAGCAGCCAGAAGAATTCTGCAATTGTTAGATGAATTGGAAGCTAACGCTGAATATAAGGGACTAAACACGGAAAAGCTTAAAATAACTCATGCTGCCGCTCATCGGGGAAGGAAAATAAAAAAATTCATTCCTAGAGCTTTTGGAAGAGCCTCACCTTACTTTGATACTTTAACTCATATTGAGTTAGTAAGTTACGAATCTGAATAAAAAATTTTTAAATTCTAATTTAATGGTCTATTCCTTTAAAGATGGAGATGGAAAATAATTAAAATCTCTATCTTTTTATGCGTTTTTTAAATTTTTTTTATTCCAAACGGAAGCATTTTTCATTTCGTTCATATAATTTAACTTACTATCCAATTTACCAAATTAAATAAAAAAATTTATTCCAACATCCGCCTCAATCATTACTGGGGTATATTCTTGAATAAAATTGTGAGAATTGGAGCAACTTTCCCCCCTGAATTATTGAGAGATTTTGACGAATTCATACACAAAATAGGTTATGATAACCGGTCTAAGGCCATTCAAGATTCAGTAATTTTTTTTATGAGTGAATATAAGCGCCTCGAAAAAGAAAAAGGTGAAGGTATAGGGGTTCTATCGATTCTATATGATCACGAAGCAAAAGGATTAGAGGAAAAATTAACCGATATTCAGCACGAATTCAGTGGAATTATTCGTTCAACTATGCATGTGCATTTGAATAAAAAGGATTGCCTGCAAGCTATAGCTATAAATGGAAATGTTAAAAGTATCAAAAAATTGATAAAAAAATTAATAATAAACAAGGGTGTAAAACAAGCAAAATTAAGTATTATAAAGTCTTAAGTTTGAGACCTTAACTTTTCTTCTATAGTTTGAAGTGCCAATTTATACAAATCTTTACCTATTTCATCTCTTTTTTTCATGCCATTTATTAAGGTAAGATTTCCTTTATCAACTAAATCTTGATAAATTTTCCTTACTTTACTTAATGATTCAAGATTTTCAAAAACACTTTTCTTACCCTTTTTTCTTGAGATGCCAACGGATGGGGGCACATCTATATATATTGCTAAATCTGGTTCTATTGTAAAATAGTTCAAACTTTCAATCCATTCCAAATCGATACCTTGAGCTCCTTGATAGGCTATTGATGCATGTACATATCTATCTGAAACAACAATCTTTCCCTTCCTAAGTAAAGGCAATATTTCAGAATCAATATGCTCGAATCTATCTGCAGCAAAAAGTAATGCCTCAACTTCTGGTGAAACTTTTTTATTCATAATTATTTTTTTCTTAATGAAGGTTCCAATATAGCCTTTGCTTGGTTCCATGGTATACACTGCATTAAATCCATTTTTGATTAACGAATCAACTAAATCTCTTGATTGGGTCGTTTTACCAGATCCATCTATACCTTCAATTGCAAAGAACACACCATGGTTTATGATATCCAAATAATACTCCCCTCCTCTAGGGCTTAATTTTATATTAAAACATTTCTAATTAACACATTAATAAAGAAAAAATTAATCTTCGAATTTCTCAGAAACAGAATAAATAAAGTGAAAGTCTAGTAATGAATTTATCAAAGCAATACTGGGGATTTATAAAAGATCCAATACATGGTTATATAAGAATCACAAAATCCGAAAAAAAGATAATAGATTCGAGACCATTTCAAAGATTGAGAAGAATAAAACAACTCGCAGTTACATTTTTAGTTTACCCTGCTGCAAATCATACTCGCTTTGAACACTCGTTAGGTACGATGTATCTAGCAGGAATTCTAGGAGAAAATCTCCCGGTCGATCTTAAAGATTCGAGCATAGCTGAATTGAGATTGGCCTCCCTATTGCATGATGTAGGGCATGGGCCGTTCTCACATCTTTTTGAGCCCTTATTATCTAAATATGTTAACAAAAATCATGAGGAGATGACTTCGTGGCTGATAGAAAATTCTGAGCTTAATGATAAAATTAACAAAGAGGGCTTTGATCCAAAAAGAATTTCCAAACTTGCCACTGGAAGATTAATGGATAAAACCAAGCCATACATAGATCATATAATTAGGAGCTCAGTAGACGTAGATAAAATGGATTTTATAATTAGAGACTCCTATCATACTGGGGCGGGATATGGCTACATTGATATCTTTAGATTAATTTATACAATGGATATATTGGATAATAATCTAGCAGTTGATGTTACTGCACTTTCTGCCTTAGAAGCTTTTTTATTAGCAAGATTACAATCTTTTAAAACTATTTATTTCCATCGCGCATCGCGTGCAGCGCAAATTATGATATTAAAGGCGATGGATAAAGCGAAGGATGAAGTGAAGTTATTCGATTTCATAACTGCCGATGATTATCTGAAACTCGATGATTATTACATCTGGTATATGCTTAAAAAATGCAATCAGTCGAGAACCATAATGGAGAGTATAGAAAATCGTAAATTATTAAAATGCGCTTATGAAAAAACATTTTTTATCAAAGATCAATTAATGACGAATATATTTGAGAATGAAGCAGTTAGAACAAAAATTGAAGGTGAAATTGCTTCTAAAGCTGGAGTGGAGCCCGATTTAGTAACTATAGATGTTCCATCACTACCATCTGTTCCATATCAATATACTATAGAATTGGATCCAATGAATATACCAATTTTCTATAAGATTTCAAAAAGCAAAAAAAATCCACAAAAAATAACAGAATTATCAAAAATAATTGACTCATTAAGAGTTTTCATGAATATCATCCGTGTGTATACAGATGAGTCAAATAGAATTAAAGTCCGGAAAGCATCTGAAGATATACTTGGAAAGGCTCCAATATCGAGCCTAATTTCATTTTAAACCATTCTATTTTTTACCTTAGAATTCAGGTATTTGTCTACTATTTTTGAAAAAATTTTAATGGTTTTTTTCTCTGGTAATTTTGTATAAACAGAGACTAGTGCCATCTTATTAGTCTTGCTGGCTATCTTTTCGGATAAAAATCTGCTGATTATTATGTTTTTCCCGCCAAGTAAAATCGATGATGTTATTGATTTTGTAGTGTCGCCTCTTGGTAAAGCAAAAGCTAGGGTTCCTAGTAGCGTTTCTTTTCCATCATAAAAAAAGGCTATTGTTGAATTTTCTAAATCTAGAATTTTTAATTTATATTCTATCCCATCTTCTTTTATAGACTCTTCTATATTCAATTTTTGTCTAAT
>JAOZGV010000009.1 GCA_026015225.1 Candidatus Bathyarchaeota archaeon | reverse complement strand
TAAGATGGGAACAGTAGATTTCTATCCCGATTATTGTTTAGCGTACTTGGGAAAGGAATGTGTAGTCTGTGGAGAGATGTGTCCTGTTCCAGGCGCCATCGAGACAACTGAAGATCTAAAACCCATCTTTGATAACGAAAAGTGTGTAGGGTGTGGAACATGCGTCTATTCTTGCCCTTCCATTCCAAAGGCGCTATCCTTAAGCTCTAAAGGCTCAAGGAGGGTCAAATCATTAAGATAACAGTTGAGAGATTCGAGATAGCAAGAATCTTCACATCTTTAACTACAATCATCATTTTATCGTTAGCTCCTATCATCGGAATCATGTATGGGACCTCTTCTGCGCTTTCGATAGGAAATTTCAAAGTTATATCGCCATTGGAATGGGTTCTATTAACTCTAGGCACTAAGACATTTTTTTCGAACCTTTTAATACCTGCTTTCATTTCCTTCACAATGATAGCAATATTCGGGCGTTTCTTTTGTGGATGGATTTGCCCGATGGGAATATTTTTGGATCAGACTCATAAGATTACTACAAAGAATAATGAGAAAATAATGATTCTGAGGAGAAATTATGAGAAATACATAATCCTTTTAACCGTTCTCATAGCAAGTCTCGCTTTCAATTTTTCCCTACCATATTTATTCTCTCCGCCTGGCATAATATACAGAGCCATCATATATTACGTGTTGATTGGTTTTATCGGCGTTGACTTGGCCTTGCTTGCTCTGGTTTTCATACTTGACACCTTGGCTATCCGCTATGGCAGGACTTGGTGCAATACCATTTGTCCTCTTGGAACTTTGATCAGTGCTTTAAGCATAATAAATTTAGTTAAGCCCAAAGTTGATGAAAAGAAATGTATTGATTGCTTAATCTGTGAGAGGATATGTCCTATGGGAATCCCTCTTACAAATGCGAAGAATTGGGGGATGATGGCGTGTACTAAGTGTTTAAAATGCTTCGAGATATGTCCTGCTGAAGCTATAAAAATCAATACTATATAAGAAAAGAAGATTTGTTACGCATAATGAGAATTGATGTTCATTCAAGGCATTTTCCGCATTTTGGGCAAAGGATTTCCTCTTTAGCAATCATTTCATTACAAAATTGACATTGTTTACTATCGATGAATTCAACCTTCCCATCTTTAATTTCTAGATTTAGCTGCTTCTGAGCTTCATCCATTACTTTTTTTTCCAATAACTTTGTAATCCAGGACCAAGACAAATCTCTTCAAGAAAATCAAGATCAATTACGTATATAAAATGTTATGCCAATAGCTCTTAATCATAATAATTCTTCAGAATCCTTGCAAATTCTTCTTGTAGGTATGTTTGTATGCTGTCATACCCGTTTTTTTCAGCCAATTTCTTAAGCGCTTTCCATGATCCGGATCCATATTGCACGGCTGTCTTTTTTCTAGCCACTATCTCTTCAGGAAGATTTAGACTCTTCGCCAATGAACGAAGAATATATTTCCTAACATAATTTGAATTAATTTGTTTGATCTTAAATTCAGGTGGGATTCTCATAGCATAATTTATCAATTTAAAATCCAGAAAAGGAAGGCGAATCTCTACTCCATTTGCCATACTAGCCCCATCATCCCTCTGTAGGTTTTTATTTGCTATATTGAAGATATCTTGGCATAATCTGTGGCGAAGTTTTTGATACCCCTCATTCTCTAGAATCCTTTCATATTTTGCATATCCCCCAAATATCTCATCGCTTCCTTGACCAGAGAGTACGACTTTGAAAGATCTTTCCTTTGCCAGTTTAGTTGCAAAATATATTGGGATAGCAATGCTCAAATTGAGAGGACTTGGTTCTTCAATAGCACACAATATTTTGGTTAAAGATTCTTCTATCTCATGTAGAGTCAGCCGGTAGAAATGCAGTGGAAGACCGATACTCTTTGCACCGGAAAATGCGTTTTGTTTATCAAGATATTTATCAAAACTAGAGCAAAAAAGTTCGACGTTTGCTCCCAAATTCCTTGCAATATGTGCAATTAGATAACTATCAAGACCTCCAGAGAACAAGATGCCTAATTTCTTGTACTTGATCATCTTTATAACAGAACTATTAAGTAGCGAGAGTAAATTTTTCTGAGTTTCTTCAAATTCAATATTTGAGAAGGATTTTTCTTCAAAATTGAATTCCTTATGAAATTCAATTCCTTTTCTCCCAATTATTGCAAAAGTACCTGGATTTAGGGGGAATATTCCATCCTTTATCCCTAACCTCCATAGAGCTTTTCTTTCAGAAGCAAAAGCAATTAAATCATTATTTTCGGTCAGATATAATGGTTTGATGCCA
>JAOZGV010000160.1 GCA_026015225.1 Candidatus Bathyarchaeota archaeon | reverse complement strand
TACAAATTTCAAAATTTTTAATCATTTAAATCGATTTATATCGTGTCCACGTGATCATCGGGAAAGCTTACTACTCATATATCCCCATATACTTAGTGCGGGCATCGCAATTTGAACCTCAGTCTTGACACTCTTGGCTTTTAATTTAGCAATCGATTTTATGTTTACACTTTTTTTGACGTATAAGTAAAACTCAAATCAATACAACGTGTTATCAGGAAGTGAATTCGACATCAAATCGTTTGAAAAAATATAAGCTTCTTTCTTTGAACCACAATAATTACATTTAGATTGCCAAGGAACATAATATCTTCCACATTTGGGGCATTCCCAACTTTTTTCCATTATTTTCACTTGGAGTTTTTACTTTCACCGAGGATGAAGCTCGTACACTACATTCTTCATTCAATCACCAAACTCCGGGTAAAAGCCGATAAGGAGTTTTTTTAGCATACTCCTCATAACCTTTGAGTTCTTTGAGCAATGTTTTGTCTTCAAGATACGTGCGTATGACGATGAAAACGTCGATCATTATGGCAGGGACGAGTCCATACAGTGAGCCAAGAGCCAAAGGGATGCAAGTGAACTGAGTCATGACTGCCACATACATAGGATGTCTTACAATACGGTATGGACCTGAAGTTACGAGCTTTTGGCCTTCTTGGACTTTTACTATTCTTAAAAGGTATGCGTTTTCTCTCATTACCAAAAACAGAATAACAAATGAAAAGATGATGCCTGCAAATCCAGCTCCTTTTAATTCAACAGGCGCTATAGACCAGCTAAAGCGAACCGCATCAAATCCTGAGATTACAAACATCGGTACGAAAAGAATGGAGGCTCCTATAGTAATGATCATATCCCATCCTTTTTCTGGCTTAAATTTACTTCTTCTTTTGATTAATTCAGGACTGTATTTCTTCAAGTACAATAATGTTGGTATGAAATAACAAAAATTAATTACGAGATACAGCCAGGCTTCGGGCCAGTTGAAAGTGCCCGCTGGAAAAAAAAGTAGAGCTAACATAACAAATATGAACAATACTAGTTTGATTATGATATTTCCTTTGGATTTTTTTTGTGACATGCTAATATAATTAAGGATTAATGGATTAATTAAAATAAATCTAACAGATTCAGATTGTATGATAGCTCACGCTATGTCAGGTTATTCTTTTTTTCTTATATGAGAATGCTCCTAAACAGATAAGAGATAGTATCAGCAATCCAGCTCCTACAAGAGTCATAAATTTCCCTGAATATTCGCTTCTTAATAACAATCCAAGTCCGATACTCTCAATGACGCCTACTGACAATCCTATTCTTTCAGGTTTATCCATTCAATTTATCTCCCTTCAAATACAAAAAGACGAATATGTCATTACTTTTAACTGAATACCACTAGTCTCTCTTTTCCTTCTAACAATCCACTCAAATAAAAAGCACCTAAATTGTTTTTCGAGTTTCAATCAAAAAAGAAAATGTTTTTTAATTTAATAAAAGAGTGTTCTATTCCTAAAAAGTGAAATTGGATGGATTTAATTATACTATTGATTGCATTCGGATTGGCGATGGATTCTTTTTCCGTGTCCGTAACAAATGGATTAACGAATAAATTCTTCAAATTTACTGATGCTTTAAAGATTGGGACATTCTTCGGGCTGTTTCAGGCAATTATGCTAGTATTTGGTTGGGTAGCTGGGACGAGCGTCATAGATTTCATCGCGGGTTTTGATCATTGGATAGCTTTCGGGCTTCTGAGTTTTATTGGATGTAGAATGATCTATGAATCGATTAAAAAGGAATCCAAGAAAATACTTAGTTCACTTAATATTAGCGTTTTATTGATGTTATCGATTGCTACAAGTATTGACGCTTTGGCTGTTGGGCTTAGTCTGTCATTCTTAAAAGTTTCAATTATAGTCCCTGTAATTATAACAGGAATAATCACTTTCTTGTTGTCCTTCCTAGGAGTTTATCTTGGAAACAGATTTGGACGCTTTTTCAAAAATAAAATTGGAGTTTTAGGTGGTTTAATCTTAATTATCATAGGATTAAAAATATTAATTGAACATTTATGAACGCAAGCGCGGTAATTACTTTAAAAAACTTGCCAATATAAGCGCACGCTATTTATTGCGCGTTATAATACAAATGATAGTTTGTATATTGAGAATAATATCATCAGAGCACCAATCATTCTGATAAGATATATTCTGCTTCCATGTTTTTCAAGCAGGATACCTAAACTAGTTTTTGAGAGGAAAAAACCAATAATAACGGCAAAAAATCCATTGGATGCGCTTAGTCCCATGGTGATTTGAACAGATATTCCCAAAGCGTAGAACATCAAAATATATCCAAAGAATTGAATTAATATTCCCAAAATCACGAATACTATCCCATCTTTCCAATCTTCTCGTAGTCTTTTTCGTTCCCTCTTATGAAATATAAGCGGCATTAATGCCAATAATACTCCAAACCATGCAAATTCACGCCAAATAAGAAAATTAAAATTTGAAACAATCTTCAAAGCGGGCTTAACGGCCACATTGCCCAAGGCATATAGGAATGCTGCAATAAAAAAGATCCAGAACGCTTTATTCTTAAATGAAAAAAGCTGTCTGGCATTTATATTTTCATCCCATGATGTCATGATAGCCCCTAACCCGGCTATTAAAATCCACAGAATCACTATTAGACCATAGTATTCATTTAGAAAAATATAAGTCAGAGGTATCACGAAAATCGATTGTGTGGAAATAATGGGAGATGCAGATGAAGCATCGTATTTAGTTAGTCCATAATACATAAGTAAATAGGCCAATATTGAGGTCCCACCAGATATGATAGCATATGGGGCAACTTCCAAAGGCGGTAAAAATATCTGGTCAGGTACTATTAGATAAGATAGGATTGGGAAAATAATTATTATTATTATACCTTGTAAATAAATAAAAGAAATATAATTCCTCATTTTTTTGGAAAGTATATATTTGGCGACAAAAGAGAAGCTGGCCCAAAATAAAGATGAGATTATAGCATAAGAAACAAAAAGTTCCAATTAATCAATCACATCTTTGATTATTAACAATGGTTTTTTAGTGTGTAGCCAATGTATATTGGCAAAGTGTTTTTAAGGTTTGACTGAAAAAGAATTTTTGTCTAATAAACTGGAGGGCGCACGCTAGATTCCATAAGCGTTGATATTTTTTGAAATTTTTAAGCAATTCTTCTTTTCATTGCATTTAGCGTGCTATTATCTGGAAAAAGGATAAATATCGTTAAATAATATATGATGAACAACCTTTTCTCAGAAAATTAGAGGAGTTTTATATTGTTCGATATAAAAATCTCAGCTGCCATAAGTGCCTTCATTGCAGGGTGGATTGGAATTGTTTTTGCAATCAACTCTATCTTAGCAAATAATGAGACAGGCGCAGGAATCTGTTTAATAGCTTCTGCATTGGCTTTTGGTTTTATCATAATTAAAAATAGTACGTAAATGTAAATTACTTACAGAAACTCTAATAATGGATTGTGGTAGAAAAATGAAAAATATAATCTAATCCTTGTGGGGTAGTAGTCTAGTGCATGCTTAGCCATTTATCCTTAAATGCCATTAACTCCGATTCTTGATAGCTGTGGTTCGCCGCCCAAAGCCGCCAATAGCTTATTAGCCACAGAAAAGACCGTCCTGTTTCCGCCAATATTAACATATATTGATTTGAATTTACCCTCAGATTTAATCTCATAGTCTTTGCATAATTTTCGTGTCACCAGCGTCTTACCACTACCTGGAGGACCAAATACGCTTATTACCTTAGGAAGGAAACCTTGAGAAGTTCCTTCTAGAATCTTATCAAGCCTTTTTGCCTCTTCTGTCCTACCAATGATCTCCACACTCAACCTATCCAGGCTCAAAGCTCCTTTATCTTTGAATAAACTCATTAATGGTCACTTGATTGTTTTTGCGTTTTCCGAAATTTTTTCCACTGGAAACGCATATAAATATAAAATTAGCTCGAAATTGAAAAATTTTCAGATATTGTTAAACCAGAAAGATTCAAGCGTGCGCTAAATTTATAAAAAGTAATTGTAAGTTAGGAATCTTAGTGGTTGAAATGAAAGAATATGAGATTCTCCACGATACAGGTAAGTGTAGAAAGCTTGTAAAAAAAATAAATGATATGGTAAAGAATGGATGGGATGCTAAATCAATAGGTGCTGGTTTTAGTGGAGTTTACGTTTTAATGGAACATGAAAGTTAGCTAGCTTATTACTAAAAGCGGGCATGCGCTTTAACGAACACTCAGAATGCGTTTACTATTTAACAACGATAAAATTCCAAATAGGCGAGTCATTAGAAATGACCAATTGAGAACGTATTGAGCTGTTTGTTTTGATCCACATCCTTGGAGTTTTTCCACATTGTATACAATTAACTGGGACAGTCCACCCTGTCTCTTTATGTCTATATCCCTGGAAACCATCATTTGCTGAATCCCACTGTTCATAGCTTTTCTTGGGAATTATCTGAATATAATCATAGCCAAGAAAATCAAAAGACGGTGCAGTGTCTCTAAATTTTTTTAATGATTCTAAAAAGCATTCTTCCATTGTTTTTTGACAATGGTCGATGAAGGGCTCATTTATTTTAAAGCATATGATTTTGCCCTTTTTCGCTTTCATTAGAGGTCACTTAACTCCTTGTGGTGGTTATCAATCATATAAAAAATTTACTATTTTACACGAATGCAGTTTTAATTTGATATTCATAAAATTAACACAACTATGTACAAACGATAGATGACATCTATTTTGACTTGTTTGTGGTAAATGATTCGAGAAATTATTTTTATTAACGTAAGAATTCTATACTAATTTAGAAGTGAAATAAATCATGAAAATTGGCATGATGGCGGCATGGAATCAAACTTCAGGAGTTTCTATTCATTCTGAGCTTGTAGGCAGAAGATGGGTGGAACAAGGTCATGATTTAAGAGTATTCTCATTCATAGAGAAAGATCATCATGGCCGTTCCTTAATAGGGCAGGATGAAAATTATGTGATTCGTTGCTTTGGAACTCGACAGATTACCAATTTTTTCGATCCAGCCCCTTTTGTAGAAAATGAATATGAAATATTTGTTGCTCAAGACATAAACATGGTTCCGATGGATAAACTACAAAAGATATTTCCTGTAATAAAACGCAAAAGTAAAACAATTCATGTAGTTCATGAGAATAGCATTTCAAGAGATCCCTCGTTCTATCAACATGATTGGGACGCTGTAGTTTGCTTTGATGACCGGTTTAAAAACTTCCTTTCAAAAATTTATCCAAATGACATGATTCATACAATTCCATTCCCTCATGCTAGATGGGATCCTGGGGACAAGATTAAAGCTAGAAAACAGCTTGCTCTCCCTTTGGATACGAAGATAGTCTTTATTTTTGGACAAAAATGGAGACACCTACAAGAGGAGGAAATGCAAGTTTTTAGGGAATTGAGTAAAGATTACAATCTTTTAGTATTTATAATCAGTGAAACGCAAAGAATATCTGATATAGATTTCTCGGGATGCCGAAGCGTTTTTAGAAAAGAAGTGTTGGAAAGAGATGAACTATACCAATATTTACATGCGAGTGATACATGGTTATTTCCAAAAAGATCTATCGATAATTTAGCTGTCCTATCTAGTACGATTCATTTCGCCATGGGTTCTGGTTGCGTAGCTACTGCTAGAGATTCAAACTTCTTATATGAAGTAAGAGATTCAGTTCTTCATTATTCCAATCAAGAAGAGTTCAAGAATTGTTTAATTGAGGCTTTTGAACAAGGGAATGAATGGAAGAAAGCTAGGGAAGAGGCAAAGAGATGGACTAAAGTACATGAGAGTAAAAAAATTGCTGAAATGTTTATAGAGCTTTTTGAATCCCTTCTTTAATTATCTATTCAAAAGAGCAAGATTGAAAAACGACCACTTATATTCACAAATCGATTAGAACATTTCATAGATTTTCAAATAATTCTATAAATTTTTCAGACACTTTCTTAGGAGAATTTTTTAATATCAAATTTTCTGCCTTTTTAATTAAGTTCCTATATTTTTTCTTCTGCTCCAAGACCGCGATTAAGCAATCTTTAAATTCTTTCTGATTTTTGAATTTTAAAACCTCATCGTTAAGGGTTTCTATTGCATTTGATTCTCTAGCTATTATTGGACACCCAGATCCCAGGCACTGGAAAATTGTACTCGAAACCACAACATGTGGTTGGGAAGGTTTATTGAAGATAAGAGCATCGCAAGCATGTAGATAGTCGTATAGCTGAGAGATAGTCAATATATCTTCCCTTATATCAATATTAGCTATTCTAGAGTATCGCAGAGCCTTTGTTATAGCAATTTTATCTTGGCTAACAATAAGAATTTGTAAAGGATAGTCGGAGCCATATTTTATTATCCAAGGGATTGTTTCGATACCAATCCTAGCAGCAGATCCAAACATAAATAAAATTTTTTTTCCAAGAGGCAATTTTAATTTTTTTCTTGCTGTTATCTTGCCTCCAACCATCAGTTGATGGTAGGGGAATGGGATTTGATGCAGCAGTTCGAATGGATATGCTTCTTTAAGGAATTTAATATATCTTTCATCAAAACCCACAATTGCATCCCAATTAAACTGATAAAATGTTGGATTATCCTGTAACTTACCATCATGTATTACATTGATGGTCTTGGCTTTTCTTGTTATCCAGTGAAATATTTTTCCTAAAGGAGCTTGAGGTAACATGCCCAAATCTTCGACAACAAAATATTCATAGTCTTTTTTAAGAAAAGGAAGAGGATCCAGTTTTATTTTTGGATGTCTAGAAGTGGTGAAACAACGAAAAACATAATCTTCATCTTTATTTGTTATACCAGTACCATGGATACTATGTTCATAAAAGGTAAAAACAGAAAGTTGATGGCCTGCTTTCACCCATTCTCTACCTATCAATTCCGCATGTATAGAAGCACCTGAATCAGTGTTCCATGCTCCGATTAAACCGATCTTTAAGATTCAGCACCCCAAAAGAATTGGAAAAGTATACTCTAATCAATAATATAATCTTATATCTATCCAAAAAGTTAGCGCGCGCGCGCGCTTGTAATGTTAAAGATCTAAATTTATGTAATTCATGTACTTTCAGTTTTATATCATCAAAAAATTAGTGATGTTTAATTTATTGGTCTGAAGATCTATTTAATGGCGGTATAATTTCGATATGTGTGGCCTATTTGAGCGATTTAAGGGGAATCCAATACTATCACCTAATCCAAAAAATCTTTGGGAATCATATATGGTCTTTAATTCGGCAGCCATATGTTTAGAAGATAAAATACATCTTTTATATAGAGCAAGAGGAAAGAAAGATGGAATTTCTAGATTAGGTTACGCATCGACCAAAGATGGTTTTCATATAGAGGAGAGATTGGATTGGCCAGTATTTGAGCCAGAAAAGGGCAATTTAGTAGAATGTCTTGGATGTGAAGATCCGAGACTGACTCAGATTAAGGACAGAATATACCTCACTTATACCGCCTACGGTAAAATGCCGTTTATGAAGCCTTCAATTAAAACAATTCAGTTAGCGATTACCTCAATATCGAAGAAGGATTTTGTTCAAAAGAATTGGAGATGGGGGAAGCGTTATTATCCATTTCCAAGGGTTGATAATAAAGATGCATTCATATTTCCTGAGAAGATAAAGGGTCAATGGGTCATATATCATCGGATTCCTCCACATATATGGATTGCTTATTCTAATGATCTGATAAATTGGGGCAATACCGACATAGTAATGAGTCCTAAAGAAGATTGGGAACATTATAAAATTGGTGGCGGGGCCCCTCCAATTAAAACCGAAGAAGGGTGGCTCATAATTTATCATGGGGTCGATAGAGAGTGGAACTACAGACTTGGAGCTGCAGTGGTAGATCTAGAATGTCCATATAAAATAATAAAGAGAGGAAAGAAGCCGATACTGGAACCACAGGAAGAGTTTGAGGTCAAGGGGGATGTCCCAAATGTAGTTTTCACTTGTGGGGCCGTTCTTAAGAAAGATAAAATATATCTATACTATGGCGGCGCTGATACTGTTATGTGCGTTGCGACTGCCGAATTAAAAGAACTCCTTAGATCCTTAAATAAAACCTGATATTTACAAAAGCGCGCGCGCGCGAATATTTACAGATATTTACAGAGAAAATACTGTGAAAAATATTAATAATCACTTAAATTGACTATAAAAAACTAATTTTTACTATCATTAACTACGATAAACTGTGTACGAATCCTTGTCTACTCCAAGCACTTCTGTATGTACTAGATTATTGCTTTCTTTTCCAATGTAACAGATTTTTTTTACTTTTATCGTTCTTCTGTGTAGCTTCCCAATTTTAGCGCGCGCGCGCTCAATGTTTTAATTATGAGAGATTTATTAATGGATTGTATTTATCGATTCATTTTACGGTTGGATATATCATTATGATTAAGACCAAGAGTTTGAAAAATAAATTTATGTGCCAATTTACTAATGGCAGGTACGATACTCTTTCTGATGCTTCAAAGGAATTTGGGGGTAGTGGTTCAGGTTTTGGTCCACACGAATTGGTAGAAGCTGCATATGCCACCTGCCTATCGATCTGGTTACGAATGAATGCGGAAAAGCACAAAATCCCATTGAAAGAAATTTTAACCCAAGTATCTTTGGACCGATCGATTCCTGGTAAAGTTAAATTCGAATATGAAATCGAGCTAATCGGTCCTTTAAATGAAGATCAACGTAATAGGCTTAGGAAATACGCAAAAACGTGCCCGGTTAAAAAAACATTAATGAGTGAAATCTCATTTCATGAACAGAAAATTCAGAGTTAAATGCTATTCTATTTATAAAAATTTATTCAATTAGTTCAGAAAGATTTGCAACTGCAAAAGGAATCAACATCTCTTCTTTATTAAGCCCTCCATGATGTCCTAAGGAGTCAAATTTTCTTCCTTCTAAATGCTCGTACCAAACTGTATGATTATTATAAGGCAGAATTAACAAATTTCCGATTCTATCGATGAATTCTTTGGTTGGTTTTCCTATCCCGAATAGATTCATTTTAATTGCTTCTTCAGTTCTTAATATTTTTGCCTTTTCTTTCAACTCTTCTGATAGGAAATCATACATTTCTTCAATTTTATCCTGTTTTATATGGAGAAAAACATCACGGGGACTGCCCGTAGGAGGAATTAGATTCCCATTTTCGCTTATTTGAAGATTTTTTATCAATCTTT
>JAOZGV010000156.1 GCA_026015225.1 Candidatus Bathyarchaeota archaeon | reverse complement strand
TATTTCATTATAGCAGAATTAAAATGACTTCTAGAATTAAATTTAAATATCCATCTGCATTAAAGTATGTTCAAAATCGTTTGATAGGAGATTTAGTTTCGTATCATGGTCGAAATGTCGGTACTCTTTAATTTTTATGGAATCACTAATGATCACTGCAAAAGTGAAATAATTAAAATTTTTTATAACAATGGAGGAATTTCTTAGAAGCATGGCTGAGATTTGTACTGTATGTGGTCTTCCAAAGGATCTGTGTGTTTGCGGAACAATTAGCATGGAACAACAGCTAATAAAAGTTAGACTAGAAACTAGAAAATGGGGCAAATCACTAACTGTTATTGAAGGAATAGATACAAAAAGTGTCGACTTAGGAAAAATTGCTACCAAACTTAAGAGTTTGTGTGCATGTGGTGGAAGTGCGAAAGATAACAAGATATTGCTTCAGGGAGACCATAGAGATAAGGTGAAGCAATTCTTAATTAATTTTGGATTTCCAATCTCGAGTATCGAAGTGCGTTAATAAAAAGAATTTGGCTCGGGTATTCAATTTATACTTTTGAGTTGGAAAAAATCAAAAATTATTATTTTTTTTATAAATTGAAAATTATTGATTTAAATTAAGTGCATGAGTTTATGATGCATAAGAATCTACGTGACTTGACTTTATTTAAAACAAATCCTTTTTCATGACACTGCCTATGAAGCTAAAAAAAGAATATTGGATTGATTAAAAAAAATTTACTTTTAAATATCCAATTTGAGAGTTTCTTTCAAACCTTTATATCTATTTCTAACAGTGACTTCGGTTACATTTGCAACTTCAGCAATTTCCTTCTGCGTCCTCTTTACCTCATTAAGTACACAAGCAACATATAATGCTGCAGCTGCTAATCCCATAGGATCTTTTCCAGAAACTGTTCCTCGTTGTTTTGCCTCACCAAGAATTCCTATTGCGGTTCTTTGAGTCTTTACAGGGATTTTGACCTTTGAAGCGACCTTTGAGACACACCTTATAGGATCCTCTACTGGCATTATAATGTCCAATTCCCTAAGTAATAATCTATAGCAGCGTGCTACATCCTTCTTCTTAACACTACTTGCAGATGCAACTTCCTTTAAAGTTCTTGGAGTTTCGGTAGCTCTGCATGCTGCATAAAGAGAAGCAGCTGCTATGGCTGAAATAGATCTTCCTCTGACGAGACCGTTATCAAGTGCTTTTCTATAAATAATTGCTGCTCTCTCTTTGACTTGTGATGGAATATGAAGATTATCTGTAAGTCTATCGAGTTCTGCCATGGCTTGAGCTAAATTTCTGTCTATAGAAGAATGAACTCTAGTTCTAATCTGCCACTTTCTTAATCTAAGCATCTCAAGTCTAGTTGAAATCGGTAATTGTTTTCCATAAGCATCACGATTTATTCTGTCAATTACTGTAGACAATCCCTTATCATGCATGGAGTAGGATATGGGTATCCCTACTCTTCCTCTACTTTCTCTTTCTTCCTTAGTGAAAGCTCTCCATTCTGGTCCTCTATCCATGACATTTTCATTCGTTACAATCCCGCAACTCTGGCAGATTATCTCTCCTCGATCATGATCTTCAACAAGATCATCACTGCCGCATTCAGGACATTTTGTAATTTTCCATACTTTTTTTATATGTGATGTCATTAGTCACATCACCCCTTTAACTTATGATTGCGATAATAAGGACTAGGCGCAAATGACAAATCAAGAATCAACTTGATTCATAAGAAAAATTTATATCTGACCCATTCCTTTTTCAAGGAATTGGTCTAGGTTATATTTAAATATACCGTTTTTTGGTTCTGTCAGTCTTCGGTTGTTTCTTTTACCTGAAAATTTATTGTTGACGAATGGGTTTTTCTGCTGAAAATTTTACAAAACCATTAATTGGGAAAATTTATAGAAGTTAGTGAAAATAAGTATTTGTTACAGTTATAAAACCAATACTTGATGAAATCAAAATATCTTTTATTTTTAATTCGTCAGAGCCTATCCCAGAAGAGATATTAATGGAGAACCTGTTCAAAAGAGGATTTAGTAAAAGTGAAGAAATTCCCGAAGCAATAATTTCTAAAGGCGCGCGCTATTTAATGTTTTTTCGATAATAAACAAAAATTTTATGTAAAATAAATTTATCAATACTATTAGCCCGGAAGAAGGATTGTAGGCTTTTATTAGGCAAAACCCGGTAGTCTAGCGGTCAAATTGGGCTAAGACGACTAAGGATAGCGGGCTCTGGATCTCAATGAAAAGATACCCGTCGACGGGAGAAAAAATCCCGAATTCGAATCTCCCCCGGGCTACCACTCAATATTGTAGAATATACCTCGTTATTTATTAATGACAATACTTTCAAAAATAGTATATCCACTTTAGAATTTATCCTATAATTTATCCTTTAGAGGTTGATATTTTATGAAACATGCATTAAGAAGAGGCATTGGGCTTTTTGAAGCAACAACTTTTGGTGTTGGGATTATTCTTGGTGCGGGTATCTATGCTTTAATTGGTCCAGCAGCTGGTTCGGCTGGAAATGCGTTATGGATATCTTTCACAATCGGAGCGATTGTCAGTTCTTTTACAGGACTGAGTTATATCGAGTTGTCCACGATGTTTCCGAAAGCGGCAGCAGAGTATGTTTATGCTAAAAAAGCTTCCGGACGGGAATTATGGGCCTTCCTATTGGGATGGTTGATAATATTTGCCGGAGCCGTAGCCGCTTCTGCGGTAGCCATAGGTTTTGCCGGTTACTTTAGATCTTTCATAACCGCTCCAATTATTATAATCGCTCTGTTGTTAGTTCTAGGACTTTCTCTGTCGAATTTTATCGGTATAGTGGAATCGTCTAGACTTAATATCGTGTTTACCGCGATTGAAATCTCGGGCCTGGTCTTGATAATCGTTTTAGGATTCAGTCGAATTCAACAATCTACGGTTAATTACATGGAGGCGCCCTTCGGTGTTCAAGGAATTCTTGTGGCTTCTGCCTTGGTTTTCTTTGCATATTTGGGATTTGAAGATATAGTTAATATCGCAGAAGAGATGAAAAAACCTAAGAGAGATCTTCCTAAGGCATTAATTCTATCTATATTAATAACAACCATATTTTATGTTCTGCTTGCGATTTCTGTGGTCAACTTGGTAGAATGGAATGTATTGGCTGACACGGAAGCGCCACTCGCATATGCCGCATCCAAGGTTTTGGGAGAAAACGCATTCTT
>JAOZGV010000014.1 GCA_026015225.1 Candidatus Bathyarchaeota archaeon | reverse complement strand
TAAATCGGATATCGCCCCGCCACAAACTATACCTATACCAAATCCAGCAGAGATGGAAGCATTATAAAATCCCATCTTTTTCCCACTGGTAAGAATTGCTTTATTCTCGCTAACTAAGGCTAGTAAGGAGGGCTGATATGCTGATGTCGTCAATCCTAATGCCATCATCAAGAACAATAATTGAATTGCAGAATTTGAAAAAGATAGGAGAAAATAAATAGCAGATGAGCCCAAAAAACCAAAGATTATAAGATAATCTCTTATGCCTCTAAAATCAGATAGTTTTCCTAGAATGTACATCATAAAAGTAGTAACAGCGAAGTAAGACGCACCAATAATACCAATTTCAGTCATGCCTGCTCCGATGTTTTTTGCAAAGATTGGAACAAAGAAATATGATGTAATAAATCCAAAGGAAACGCAAAAAGTCGATAAACAGTATAATGTAAATTTTTTAACTTCGATATTCAAGATGTGCCTTTCCTTTACTTTATTGTATAAATCTTATAGATAATCCTCTCCAAGATACAAGAAAGGGTAATTTAAGCATTGAGATGCTATTCCTTTTTAATTGTGCCAATAGTATTAAAAAGAATGATCTAGAGAAATATTCTATTCTAGAATCCGATAATTACAACATTTCAAGAGTAAGGGACTTTAATTGAGTAGTTATGCGAAAGGGAGAAGATTAGAATATCGAGTGAGGGATTTATTTAGAAAAAATGGGTTTATTGTAATACGCGCTGCCCGATCCATGCCCGTGGATTTGGTTTGTATGAAAAATGAAAAAACTCTACTCATCGAGTGTAAAGTAAGAAAGTCAGAATTTAATGAGACAAAAAGAGGAGAGTTGCTAAATTTAGCCACAATCGCAGGTGCAGAAGCAGTATTAGCTTATAAGAATAAAAGAAAAATCTTCCTATTAGATGCAAAAACTAATTCCCATTTTTTAATTGAAGACTTCAATTAAAAACGAAGTTCTGAATTGACCTATCTTAAATTATTTCTCTAGGTTTATTTATGCTACTTTATAAACGATAGATCTCATAAAACCAGTAACTACTCTGATATACCCCTTCAACACATCATCAATTTCATCATTTCCCGTATCAACCAATAATGGCTTTCCATTAAGTGAGACTATCTTATTCTCTGTTGCAACAACAATAATATTCTCTTTTCCCACATTTTTTATCACTTCAGCACTTATCTGTTGATTGCCCCTTCCAAATACATATCCCTGCCCCCCAATAACAGTTACAACGATCTTTGCTTTTTTACCATCAATTAATTTCAATATTTTATTCTCATTCACATCATTTTCAATCAATTTTTTTCGATAAATTATGTCCACTCCTAATAATGTATACTTTAATCGTAATTGCTTCATGATAGATTTTGTAGTGGAGCCAGGTCCTATGATATAGATATGATCGTCTCGCATGTTATCAACAACCTCCCAAGCTATATCAATCATAGCTGCAGCTTCAGAAGGAATACTGCCAGCTTTAGTATCCTGAACCATTTGCGGGAAGTTTGGAATTTTTAAATATCCAAATAGCTTAGCCGATACTCTATTATGCCTAAAAGCCTCTTCGTCTATATCCATAACCTCTGCTTCAATTAATGAAGCTCTCTCTTGAAGGTACATTACAGTTAATATTCCCGCATTTTTTGGATTTATAGCAAAAACACCAGAATGTATTTTTACTCCTGCTGGCACCCCAAGAACAGGCAATTTATCGCCTATAGCTTCATAAATATCTCTAGCAGTACCGTCACCACCAACAAAGAGAATTAAATCTACTTTTGTTCTTAGCATATCTCTCGCGGCATTCCTTGTGTCTGTAGAAGTTGTGTAATCTTCTTGTATTGAACCGATAACAATAGGATCGAAATTGCATGCTTTTACCTCATTCTCTCCCATATCATGAGGATATGTAATCAAATCGATTGTATCCTTAATTGATGAAATTTCCTTAAGAGCTTCGATTGCCCTGTTTGGTGCTTTTGGAATTGCACCTAGTTTTTTTGCTTTCTCTAATATCTTTTCTCCATCTGTTCCCTTTAGACCTACAGAACCTCCCATACCAGCAATAGGATTCACAATAAGACCTAATTTCTTTTTCAAAATATTCACTTATGAGTGGGTCTTTTATTTTTTCGAACGTGGGCTCTCCAAGTCATAGCCCAGTTGTTTGGATCGTTTAATACGCCTTGATTGATCTTAGAAGTAGATTGGTTATGAGGCGCTGTTCTAGCAATCTCAGGATTTGCATACGCTTCATCGCATACATACTTAATTATCGAAACCCAATAGTCGATATCTTTTTTTGAGTATGTCTCACAAGGTTCAGGCAGGAATGGTTCTGGAACGACCCAAGGATGATGACTTGTAAAATATTCTTGTATGCCAAAATCAATCATTCTACGAGCTATATCTTCGGTTCCTACACCACTGTCCTTTTTCAATTTTTCTAAGCTAAATCTTACCTGATCCAATCTGATATTTTGCTTAGGATAGGCCATTGTAACGCCTGGAATATTTGACATCTTTTTTATTAGATAGTTAGTGTTGATCACTGAAGTTTCAGAGACTTTCTTTAAGCCTTCAGCGCCCATTCCAATAACCCATGAGTATGCCCTTACAATTGTCTCGATATTCCCAAAGAATTCTCTAACTTTTCCAATACTATTGGGTCGATCATAATCTAAATGGTATACTGAGTCCTGAAAAGTAACAATTGGAACTGGAAGGAATTCTGTTAGTTCGTTCGAGACTCCTACAGCACCACACGCAGGACCCATAGAACCATGTGGCGATGAGAAAGCTTTGTGAATGTTGAAATGACACATATCAAATCCAGCATCCCTTGCTCTAGCTATTCCAAATAATGCATTAGAATTGGCTTGATCGTAAGCGCATAATCCTCCAGCTTCATGAATTATATTTACAAATTCATCGATCTTAGGATTGAAAATACCAGTATCTTCGGGATTCGTTATCATTAATCCAGCGGTATTCTTCGAAACTGCTGTTTTAAGGGCTTCTATATCAGGAAGACCAGTTTCGGGATCAGGATGAAGACTGATTATTTTGAAACCTGCTGTAGCTGGACACGCAGCATCTGCTGGATGGGAAAATAGTGTAGTTATTATCTCATTTCTGTCATCAAGCTCGCCTTTAATCTCATGATACTTCCTTATCATGCAAGCATTAGTAAAGATTCCATGCGCCCCACCCCCAGGCTGAAATGAGAATTCGGCCATGCCTGAGATCTCGCACATAATTCTCGCAAATTTATGAATTATCTCTAAAATTCCTTGAACAGTTCTCTCATCTTGGAAGGGGTGAGTCTCAGTAAATTGGGGCAGTCCTACTAATTCTTCATTTATTATTGGGCTATATTTCATAGTACAGGTTCCCATACCAATATCTATGTTAAGCGACATTCCTAGTGTTTGTTGAGATAATCGTAAATAGTGTCTCAATACATGTGGTTGAGAAATTTCAGGAAGTTTAGGGCGTTTTTTCCTTAGCATCTTTGAGGGAACATAGGATTTGTATTCTTTTACTGCCTTCTCAATCTCCTTTTCTACTTTAGGAATTGATATTCCTCTCTCTCCTTTTCGTCCCATTTCCAGTATTATTGGCTCATCCCAAACATGTGCGTGATATTTTCTCGGTTGTTGGTTCACCATTTACTTGAGTACCTCCTCCAATGCGGCAGCAAGCCTATCAATATCTTTTTTTGAATGCATTTCTGTTATGCAATATAGAGCGCTATTCCCAAAATTTGGGAATTCATTTGCAATATTTTTGCCGCCTATAATTTTTTTAGTAAGCAATTTTTTGTTTATCTCATCCACTTTTTTTCCAGTCTCATCAAAATTAACTACGAATTCTTTAAAGAAATTCGGCGAGAAAATAATTTCCAAGTTATCAATTTTAGATAGAGTTTGTGCAGCGTAATGAGATTTTTGAATTATAGTTTCCCCAATCTGCCTTAATCCTTCTGGACCCATCAACGACAAGTATACTGCGGATGCGATTGTCCACAGAGCAACTGTAGTTCCGGTGAAATCCTTTCCTTTCTCTCTTGTAATATAAAGAGTTTGATCAAATGAACAGAAACCAAAACCAAATCCTTTCTTGTCTTCAGTTTTTGCTATACTCACTAGATGTAATGGATATTCTGATACATACTTTGACTCGTCTCTACTTGCGATAAATCCGCCAACGCCTCCTCCGAAGTTTAAATGCAGACCAAGAGGTTGGATATTACCACATACAATGTCTGCGCCATATTCAGCCGGTGGATTAAGAATTCCCAGTGAGATCGGATCTATTCCTACGATAAATTCAGAACCATTATTGTGAGCTAAATTCGATATTTCTTCTCCATTTGATTCGATAATTCCCAGATATGAGGGATTCTCAATATATACTGCGGCAGTCTTTGAAGAAATTTTTTTCTTTAAATCGTCCAGATCAATTGAACCCGTTTTGGAGTCATAGTCGACTAAATTAATATCAATATTATTGGGTGCCCTTTTGGATTGACAAAAATTCTGAAAAATCGATAGCCTTTCAGGACTTATAATTTTTGGAACGAGCACTTCATTTCTACCCGTCATTCTTGAAGACATACGTATTGCAAATGCAACAGCAGTTCCCCAATCAAAAGTAGGAAGGCTAACTACATCCATCTCAAGTAGTTCGCCCATCATACTTTGAAATTCAAAAAAAGCTTGCCATTTGCCTAGATCTGAATATGTATTTCCAGCATAAGCGGTCAGGAATTCTGCTCTATGAATTATTTCATCAACAACGGCCGGAACATAATGTTGCCAACATCCAGCTCCTAAGAAACTCAAGTAATCTTTACATGTTTTATTCTTTGAGAGTATCTCCTCAACATGATTTCTGAGTTCCATTTCGACAAGAAAGGGTTCGGGTAAATTTAATGACCTTTTGAATCGAAGCCTTTTTGGAATTCCTTTTAAGAGATCTTCAACGCTTTTTGCACCGATCTCTTTGAGCATCTCATTTGTAACTTCAGGAACAGAATTCGGTATATATGGATGAACTAATTCACGATTCTTAGTCATCTTATAATCGCCTCATTTGATAATTACAATTCGCAATAGAGGAAATAAGGTTTAATATAATCTGGTTTGATTTAGTTTAATTTAATATCTTATACATTATGATTAACACGCGCTCGTCCACCAAAAGTTTACGCGCGCGCTTGAGTCATTATTTTATAAACTTTATATGTCAAATCTATTTTATTACCTAGCAAATTCTCATTCAATTTAGAATTAAAAAAGGTAATATTATGAAAAGAAAATTGGCATTGATCGGGTTCGGAACGGTTGGACAAGGACTTTGTGAAATTCTAATCGATAAAAAGAGGTATTTAAAAAGGTTCCACGATTTCGATTGGGAAGTAGTAGCCATATGCGATACTCTTAACGGTTCTGTTTTATCGCACGAAGGTTTGAACGTTAAAAAGCTACTTCATTTGGTAAAAAATAATATTTCATTAGAAGAGATTGATGCAAAAGGTAAATTAAAAAAAGGTTTAGATGCCTTTCAAACAATTCGAGAAAGTAACGCCGATATAATTTGTGAGTTGACCTATACAAATTTAAAGACAGGACAACCAGCGATAGACCACTGCATAACCGCGTTGGAATTAGGGAAACATGTGGTTACAAGCAATAAAGGACCTGCAGCTTTACGATACAATGAATTAAACGAGTTAGCGAGACAAAAAGGGGTAAGGTTCCTAATCGAAGGTACGGTTATGTCCGGCACCCCTGTTTTAAATTTGGTGCGCAATGAATTAGTAGGTAACAAAATTTCAGCTATGCAAGGCATTTTGAATGGAACAACTAATTTTATACTGACTAACATGGAATCTGGTCATTCATACAAAAGCATTCTAAAAGAAGCGCAAGAGTTGGGATATGCTGAAGCGGATCCAACGGCAGATGTAGAAGGACTCGATACACTTGCAAAAATCACAATTTTAGCAAATGTAATATTTGGAGAGAATCTTAAACCAGATCAAATTCCATGTAAAGGGATTACTCAAATTACTCATGAGGATATAAAACAAGCACAGCAAGAAAAGAAGAGATGGAAACTTATCGGTGAAATCATTAAAAATAAAAAGGGCATTACAGCATCTGTTAAACCGAAAAAGGTAGATCTTTCCCATCCTTTAGCCAGTGTGATGGGCGTAGCAAATGCAATAACGTTTACTACAGACCTGCTAGGAGATGTAACAATTATGGGTGCTGGCGCAGGTAGAAAAGAAACAGGATTTTCGATTTTATCTGACATTTTAGAAATACACAAGAATTTCTAAGGAAGTATTATTGTAGGCTAGATCTAAATAATTAAAATTTTGTCTTGAACTTTCCATTCTTTTGAATTGGTTCGCCATCAAGAATTATACTGCCTTTTTTCATTGTTTTAATCATATCCCAATGAATTGCACTTTTATTCTTTCCACCACATTCTTCATATGCCCTTCCAATTGCAAGATGAATAGTGCCATAAATTTTCTCATCAAAAAGAATGTTTTTTGTAAATATTGATATGCCCTTATTAGTACCTATTCCCAATTCGCCTAGCCTTCTTGAACCATCATCGGTATCTATCATACTCTTCAGAAGCCCCTCATTTTTTGAAGAGGAGAAATCAACAATTTCGCCTTTTTCGAATTCTAACTTTATATCTCTGACTTCACGACCTTGATAGATAGCGGGCAGATCATAATATATTCTTCCCTCAACGGTTTTTTCCAAAGGCGCTGTGAAGATTTCACCACCAGGCAAATTATGAGTGCCATCACTAATTACCATCTTTCTGTTTTTTATGGACATATTCAAATCCGTATCTATCCCAACAAGTCGCACCTCACTGCCGGCTTCAAATCTCTTTTTTAACTTTTCCATTTTTTTCCTTTCTTTTTCCCAATCCCTCAATATAGCAGAATAAACAAAATCCTCATATTCCTTTAATGACATCTCAGCATCTTGTGCATACGCATTTGTAGGATAAAGTGTTAAGCTCCATCGCTTTTTCATTCTCTCTTCTTGGATATCTGTAAGGGCTTTTGATCTAATGCCCGACAATTCTGGGTCGATGTTCGAAAGAAATCTAGTGTTATTACTAGACATAATGGAAATTAATACATCAGACTCTTTTACTAAAGAGTAAAAATGTGATGGAAAATTATTTAAAAACCTCTTTGGTGTATGGTCGTAATATCCTCGAATAGCTTCTGTGGGCATATTCAGAATCAAAGGATTTGCTCCGATCTGTGCCGTTTTTTTATATATCTCTATTGCTAAGTCTCTTCCTTCGTCACTATATTGTATAATTGCATTTTCTCCTTTTTTTATTCTTGTAGAGTAATTGACAATTATCTCAGCATGTTTCTGAATTCTGGGGTCCAATTTATCTCACACCACAATAATAACTTATATCATTATTGAGTTGAACTTTGAATTTAGTTAAATTTTATCGTATTTTTTTAGGAATTTTTCCTTTGGTATAGAAAGGCTTTAGTTTTTTCTAGCACTTATTTTATTTTATTAATTTTTTCTATTAATTTAAGATTAGGAAGTGAATTAGTTGAAAGCTGAAGAAAAAAGAAAATATTCTCTCATTCTTTCTGCATTTTCGGGCATTACAATACTATCAAGCAGTGTTTTAATAATTAACAATCCAAATATCCTAGGGATCTCTAGGATCCAAACATTACCGGCTTTAATATTAGTCACAATATCCTTGATTTTCGGATGTTTAATGCTTTTTGGATCTTTTCTTATATATAGAAAATCGAAATCAGGTCCAATTGTGGTTTTCATATTCTCTTTTCTAGGCCTCATAATAGGTGGGGTACTATTCATTGGATTTGTAATTGGATTTATACTCGGAATAATAGGAGCTATTCTTGGATTTTCTAAAGGAACGAGAGATAATTAAAAAACGCAATATAAATTGTAATTCTATTTTTTAGAAAAGACTGCACCTTTATCAGCTGATTCGACAAGCTTGGAATACCTATATAGATAACCATGGGTAACCTTGGGCTCTATAGGCTTCAAGTTCTTCTTTCTTTCCTCGATTTCTTCTTTGGATAAATCAATATCTAATTTTCTTGCTGCTATATCCATACATATTATGTCCCCATCTTTTACTAAGGCAATCGGTCCACCTTCCATTGCCTCGGGAGATACATGTCCAATACACGGACCTCTTGTAGCCCCAGAAAATCTCCCATCAGTAGCAAGGGCAACTGATTTACCTAGACCTAATGCAACTGCCATTGAAGTTGCTGTGAGCATTTCTCTCATTCCGGGGCCACCCTTCGGACCCTCATAACGAATAATGATAAAGTCTCCTTTATCGATCTTACCGTCTTTTAATGCTTTAACTGCATCATGTTCAAAATTGAAAACTTTTGCAGGGCCCTTAAATCTCCACATTTCTTCTAAAACTGCCGATGCTTTTATTACCGCCCCTCTTGGCGCTAATGAACCCTTTAGAATGGCGAGTCCCCCTTCAGGATGGACTGGATTGGTTATTGGTCTTATTACATCTTCATCAAATATTTGAGCCTTATCGTATATTTCACTAATCTTTTCTCCCGTGACAGTTAAGCAATTTTTATGCAATTGATCCTTCAACCTGTTCATTAATGCAGGTATGCCACCAGCACGGTGCAAGTCAACTATTTTATAAATACCGCCAGGCGACATGTTACATAGATGTGGAGTTTTCCTTCCAATTTTGTCAAAGAGATCTAGGTCTAGATCAATATCCAATTCGTGAGCCATTGCTTTTAAGTGAAGAACTGTGTTTGTTGAGCCTCCTAGTGCCATATCAACCTTTATTGCATTTTCGAAAGATTCTTTAGTCATTATTTTGCTCGGAGTGATCTCTTTTTTTAGCAATTCAACCACTTGCACACCAATTTCTGTGGCCAATCGATATTTGGCAGAATCCGTAGCAGGAGTCGTTCCCATGTAAGGGACGGTCATCCCCAAAGCTTCAATAAGACATTGTGTAGTGGTTGCAGTATAGAGTCCCCCACAAGCTCCAGGGCAAGGTAAAGCAATATCTTCAAGGTATTTAGCTTCTTCAGGAGTAACTTTTTTTGCTCGATATAATCCTGGAACTTCGAATAAATCTCCTATTGCAATACTTTTTCCTTTATAATAACCCCATGTTGGATAAGCAGGATACATTGGCCCTCCTGTACAGATAATTGTGGGAATGTCTAGTCTTGCTGTTGCCATCATCATTCCAGGATTTATCTTGTCACAATTGGTAATGCAAACCATCGCATCAAAACAATGGCCCTCTATCATAACTTCGATAGAATCGGCGATCAACTCCCTACTTGGCAAAGACATCCTTAGACCCATATGATCTTGTGCTATACCATCACAAAGCGCAATAGTGTTGAATTCCAGAGGTGTCCCTCCAGCCTGCCATATGCCTTTCTTAACTGCATAGGCAACTTTATCTAGATGAATATGACCTGGCACTATTTCATTCCATGAATTGACTACTGCGATAAGGGGTTTCTTGATCTCCTCTTCTGTTAATCCAGCGCATTTGAACAGTCCTCGATGAATACATCTATCTATTCCTTCAGTCACTTCTTTACTTCTTGGACGAGGTAATTGAGACATTTCTTTTCAGGTCCCCAAAGCTTCATTATAAGAATGAATTGGTTCTTTTGAATCTTTCCCCTTAATTAAGTTATACAAAAAACCTATTTTATCACAGATTTTTCTTTTTTTAAAAAAATATTTTTATAAACCTATACTCAAAAATGGTGAGTATTGCTCAGGCACACAAAACTCTTTTCTTGAATATTTTTAAGACGAATACACTTTTTATGAGAGCGTATTCAATATTAACTTTCATAATTACAAGATAAAAAAATTGGAATTAATTAAATTACAAATATAAAGATTTATGAGAGGTTGTCGAATTATTGGACAGAATGTTGATCCATATTCCACGGCTTTATTCCAAAGATGAATTTGTTAATTTTTGTTCAAAAATTCCAAAAGATTACGATGCAAAGTCAGAAGAATTTTGGGGATATGTCGAAGAAAAGTTAAAACCTTACTTAACACGCGCGTGTATCAAAAGAATTTATCTGGAATCGCTAGACAAGAAGGGAGATGAAGGCATAGGATTAGCAAAAGAAATTCTCGATAGTAGGGGTTTCAAAATTATTAAATTGCTCATCGATAAAGGCGGTAAGCTTCATGCAACCGAGGATACAAATTTGATCCAAGAAACGTCATCCTGGCTTGCTCTTTTGGGCGATAATCCAAACCTTAATATAATGATCGAAATGTACCAAGAAAGCTTGAGTGAACGTGACTCCTACATAGCAAAAGTCATAGATCAAACTTTAAAAGATAATGAAATCGGAGTCATAATAATTGAGCCAACTCACAGACTTTCTCTCCCAGAGGATATTAAAGTAATAAAAATGTGCCGCTTCGATCCGAGTGATTATTTAAAATCATTTCTATATAATAAAATTTGATTAAGGTTGATGTGAACTTTCTCATAAATTTATGAACAAATAAAGTTCAATAGAATAGAAAATTCTTCAGATTTTTACTAATAGCCGCAAAATTTATTTACTTGTTTGTGTCGCTTCATACAAAAAAATAGTAATTGATTCTTAGATTCATTCACATTAATCAAAATGGAGCACGGATTCTATGAAAACTAGAACACATGTTTATATTAGCGGACATGTACAAGGAGTTTTCTTCAGATATGAAACCAAAAGAAACGCTGAAAGCCTAGGGATAAGAGGATGGATCAGGAATTTACCTGATGGAAGCGTTGAATGTGTTTTTGAGGGAGAAAAGGAAAATATAGAAAAAATATTAGAATTTTGCAAACATGGTCCCCCAGGGGCAAATGTAACTGATATAAAAATCAATTTGGAAAATTATCGAGATGAATTTGATAATTTTCATATTAGATATTGAATTTGGATGATTGGGTTCAAATAACCGAAAATTAAAAATATTTCTCTTAAACACTAAGAATTGTCGGTGCTCCGGTGGTGTAGCCCGGTCAAGCATAGCGGCCTTTTCTAATCCCCACTGAGTGGTTAGAGGTCAATCGAGCCGCTGATCGCGGGAGGCGATCCAAATTCTAGGATTGCTCGCGAATTCAAAAGCAAAAAATTTGCTGAAAATCCCGCCCGGAGCACCAACAAATTATCATTAGCGCGCGCTAAAAGTTTAATTCTTTTATATGAGTACAACATTTATTAGGAAATATATTTGAGCGTCATTGAATTTATAAGTGGTTCGTTTATATTATGAGTACGCGAGGGCATGTCTTCAAAAAAGCAAACAACATATTGATTCCATTTACGATTATTCTTCTTATTGGATATGTTGCTGTTGGAACAATCCCAGTAGTTAAAGCATTGCCAACTTGTAGAATAACAGATATTACTACGGTCGCAATCGCAGAGCCCTCATTTCCTTCACCTAGCGATAAAGATGGTTTTCCTGATGGAGCCATAATTGGAAATGCTGATCCGGGAGACTTTCAACTTGTAGTGAGGTGTGATATTGATTCCACCTATTCTGGGGTAAAAGTAGAATTACTAAATCCAGATCATGATCCTTTCAATGATGAATCTCCAGATGTTGTTGATTTAATTATAGATAATGACAATCCAAGGAACTTTGCTAGTTTGAGTGCAGGGACATATTACACTTACTGGAGTTTAGATAAAAATCAATCTGCCGCTCTACGGGGAGATGCTGAACAATTCCAAGTAAATCTATCTTGGACTGGACCTACACCGGGATTTGTATTATCGGATATATTTAATATGGGTTTCGAACAATCAACTTCAATTAGTCAAAATGATCTGGTTGAAAAACAAGTAAGTCCGACGATCGTTATTGTCAATATAAGTGAAACTTTTCGAGTATGCATCAAGTGGGAACAATCTTCTAGCTCATTAGATGATTTGGCTGCAGAAATTTATTTTAATGGCTCGTTACTTCGGCTATACAATTTCTCTTTATTTTACTATGATGTTGATGGAGCTGATCCAGGAGATATAACTGGTGGCACAATCCCTTCTGGATGGACTCAAGCATATGTCCATGACACCTATTTGAATACAACTCAATTAGGTGCCCTTAGTGGACTGAGCTCATCAGATTATTGGATAGGTTGTTGGGATTTCGAAGCGCTTGCCTCTGGAACCGACGTGTTGTATTTATATTCACAAACCAAACTTGCTGCAACCGCAAATTGGAAGATAGGTCAAGGTACTATACCAGTGTATGTGACCGTTAATCCGACAAGGATCACGGTAATTAAGGATTCTATCCCAAACGATCCCCAAGACTTCACTTTTGATGGTAACATAACTGATAGTACTTTTACATTGGATGATGATGGAGGCTCAGACGCTAATTATCTTAACTACTCAAACTTCGATGTTAATCCAGGAGTCTATAACGTAACGGAGATCGTTCCAAGTGATTGGATTCTTTCTGATATATCCATTCAAGATCCAAGTGGCGATTCTTGGAAGAGTGTATATGGCAAAAATGCAACACTGCTTGTTGGGCTTGGTGAATGGATCAACGTTACCTTTGTAAATACGAAATTAGGAAAAATTACGGTAATAAAAAACACCGAACCTGACAACGATCAAGACTTCAGTTACTCCACAACCGGCGGTCTAAGTCCGAGCTCATTTACTTTAGACGATGATGGAGATAATGCAAACACAAACTCCAATAATATAACTTATAGCAATCTAACTCCTGGAGAATACAACATTACTGAAACGGTTCCAGCAGACTGGAGCCTCGTTGACATAAGTATAGACGATCACACTTTTGATTCCGCATTCAGTCTTGCAGATAATAAATCATCATTGAATGTTGGTCCGGGCGAATGGATAAACGTCACGTTTACAAATGTTGAAGTGCCTGAAACACAGGGATTAATAACGGTAATTAAGGATTCTATTCCAGACGATCCCCAAGACTTCCAATTTGATGGCAATTTTACTATCGGCTCATTCTGGTTGGATGATGAGGAAGGAGGAACTGATCCTACATATCCTAATTTAATAATATTCCCAGTAGCTCCGGGATCTTATAATATTAGTGAGACAGTCCCAGGTGGGTGGATCCTTTATAATATCACTATCACAGATCCAACTGGAAACTCCTTCGCGTACCCTTGGTTTGGTAATGCAAGTTTGGTTGTAGTAGCAGGTGAAACGGTAACTGTTAAATTCGAGAATTGGAAAAATCCAACATTAACAATAATTAAAGATGCAATTCCAGACGATCCCCAAGATTTTGATTTTTCGGGAACCGGTGAAGCAGATTATCCAAGCGCGTTTCATTCTATTAGTTTCCTTACAAGGTTAGACGATGATACCAATCTCAATTATCAAAATGAAACAACCTATGATACTCTTTTAGTCCCTGCGACGTATAATGTTACTGAAATTGTGCCCAGTGGCTGGAATCTTACAAATATCTATATCGAAGATCCAACTGGAGATTCTACTAAATATATTGATACTGCTAACGCATCCCTTGTATTAGGTCCCGGCGAATGGGTTAATGTTACTTTTGAAAATACAAAGCGAGGAATGTTAACTGTAATTAAGGATTCTATTCCAGACGATCCCCAAGACTTTACTTTTGATGGCAACGTAACTGATAGTACTTTTACGTTGG
>JAOZGV010000130.1 GCA_026015225.1 Candidatus Bathyarchaeota archaeon | reverse complement strand
CATATGACAGAAGACATAAGCTTTCACAATATTAGCCTTTTACAATAATCACTCAATTAATTTATCAGTAGCTTATGTTTAATTCTTTTTTTTACATTTTAAAATCTGGACTCATCATTTTTTTGAACAATGTTAATTATTCGCTCTCCAGCATTACCATCTCCAAATGGATTAATCCATTCCCTGCTTTTTTTAAGCATGTACTCTGTCCTCAAGAGAATATTGTGTGGATTAGTACCTGCTAATATATTGGAACCAGCTTCTAAGGTCTCGGGTCTTTCTGTATTATTCCTTAAGGTTACGCATGGAACTTTTAAAATGCAAGCCTCTTCTTGTACGCCTCCAGAGTCCGTTAAGATAAGCCTTGCGTTTTTTTCAAGTTCTAAGAAGCTAAAATAATCGAGGGGCTCAATAAGATGTAAATTATTTTTTTCGATATTAAACAACTTCATTTGTTTTAATGATCTAGGATGAATTGGATATATAATTTGAAGACCGAATTTCGCAGCAATCAAATTTAAACCTCTTATGATTCCTCGAAACTTTTCCTTATTGTCGACATTTTCTTGTCGATGCACTGTAGCTAAAAAATAGTTATTTTTGGATATGCCTGGGCAATCTATTGTTCTAGATTTCTCCTTAATTTTTTTATAATTCTGATAGATAGCATCCACGATTGTGTTTCCAGTAACAAAGATTTTATTTTCTTGGATTCCTTCATGAATAAGTATTTTTCTAGATTTCTCAGTAGGTGCAAACAATAGATCAGAGCAATGATCAGTAAGAATTCGATTTATCTCTTCAGGCATTTGTCTATCGTAGCTTCTTAAGCCAGCTTCGACATGACCGATTTTAATACCCAACTTTGATGCTGCTAGAGCTGAGGCAAGAACGGTATTAGTATCGCCTTCGACTAGAACGATATTAGGACCTTCTTTTTGAAGAACTTTTTCTATACCTAAAAGTATTTTTGCAGTCTGTTCAGCATGGGTTCCAGAGCCAACTTTAAGATTGTATTTTGGCATAGGTAATTTGAGTTGCTCAAAAAAAACCTCATCAATGTTAAAAGTATAATGTTGTCCTGAATGGATAATAAAATAGTCTAAACTCAATTTCTCGCACTCACGAATAATCGGAGATAATTTAATAATTTCAGGTCTAGTTCCCAAAATTATCGAGATCTTCAATTAGATTTCCTCTTTCTAAAATAAATATAACATGTAAAAATTATGAGAATTTGAAATCCTTTATAGAATTTATTTTAAAAAACCATCGCTCGAATTGTCATCCGTAGGTATATACTCATGATGGTCTATATGGCTTTTAAAAAATCCCAAACACCATGCTATTTGTTTAAAGACCCATTGAACTGGCAAAAGAAAAGCCTTTTTTTGATAGATTGCTTTGTAGACTCGGAAAGAATATTTCAACCCAAAAATCATGGCGATAGGAGGCAATTCAACTAAATTGGCCCGTTGGCAAAACCCATAATTATGTTTATGATAAATGTAATGGGCTCCATAACCCCACCAAAAACACTCATCCCATAAAGATTTCCAAGTCCTCCTATGTCTATGAATGAATTCTGCAGTGCTTGTTGAGATTTTCCATCGCGTTTTCCTTATTCTGTTATTGATGTCGATATCTTCTCCCGCTCCCTTAAGATTTATATCGAAACCTCCTACCTCTTTTATAGTATTAAGACGATAGATAGCACCTCCTGTATCCGTTAAAGTTGGAGGCGAGTCTTGTAGAGTACGCGACAAAATTGTCATAGATTGAAGAATCGCTACCAATGTATCTCCTTTGATAATTTCCCGTCCACATGCTACACCAATGCTAGGATTTTTTTCCATAAAATCAACATGCTTAAAAATAAAGTCGGTCGGGATAATGTAATCGGCATCGATCCAAACTATATATTTACCTCGTGCATTCTCAATGATTACTTGTCTTGAATATGCTATCCCTTTCCAAATATGAGAAAATATTTTTGTTTCAATATCAATTTTTGAAATAATATTTTTCACAATAGAAAGGGTCTTATCTTTACTACCATCATCAACAATAATTAATTCCATTAATTCTTGTGGGAAATCTTGTTTTGCGATACTTTGAAGAGCTTCTTCAATAATCTTTTCAGCATCTTTGACACAAACTCCTATGGTAACTAACACGTTCATTCATAATCACTATGTACTATCTGAACTAAACATAAACTTGGAACAATAAATTATTTTTACATAATCCAAAAATATTTGAAAATATTTTATTATTGCCAAATTTACCGTAATATATTAGAAAAATTTCTTACACGTGTATATGATAATTTGCCTATGCCAAAACCCTCATCATGAAAATCCTCATATTCTAAGTGCGCACACTCTTCATTTAGGCACTTTTCATAAGAATATTTTCAAAGCTATATGTTTGGGTATGATAGATCTCGTTAAAATAATGTGTGATGTGTAGCGCGCGTGCATAACTTAATTTTTTAAGGTAAGGTGCAGACCTGCCTTTGTTGATAACTTCACAAAGAATTCCTCCCTCATCAACCAGTCATATATTCTAAAATGCAAGTTTAGGCCTTTTTGAGTGAAGCATAAATCGAAATTTTTTCTATTTATTGTCCCAAATTTATTTTTATGTTGGACATCACCCCTCATCAGATCATACTCCTTCAATCCTTTTTGAATGCACCTCTCTATGAGATACATATGCATAAGATTACCAATTGAATAAGGAGAATATTCAGGATCCAAACCGGGTAAATATGTATATATTTTTTGCCTATATTCAAAAGATAATATCCCTGCGATAGGCTCATCATTTGCAGTTAAAAAATATAAACCCAACCAACCTTTTTTTGCAAAATTTCTGGCTATATCCAAATAAAAATCACGGTATGTTGTTTTTAATTCACGAAAATCACCTAATATGGCCTTAGCTTCCCATCTTTTTTGAACTAGATTGAAAAAAATTTCCATTGTTTCTTTTACTGAACCAATTTCATCATACCTCTTAAGTTTAATGCGATAATTTTCACTTAGTTTTCTGGAATTTCTTCGCAAATTTCTTCTCATATTCTTACCCAATCTTTTCATAAAGTCTTCCATCGAATCAGATAGAGGTAAATAGGGGCATAAAGTAGTCACTCTCTCACTATAATATGGAAACCTTTTTTTTAACGAATTTCTTAAAAGATCAATGGATGTGGTGGTTTCAGGAATATCTTTTAGTTGAAAATAGTCCCACTTATAATGCTCATTCAAGTGATCGAAGAATAATTCAAAATATTTTTCTTTTCTTTCCTTCATAATAAAATCGTTATAATCTGTTTCAGGAGTTCCAACAAAGGATATCTTTTTCAAATTGCCAAGGCCATATAAGCTGTGTTTAGAATACATAAATGGGGCTAGTGCTAATATCTTGTTTTTATCCTCAATAATTAAAATAATTAACTTTTTTCCTTCTCCAAAGTGTTTCCACCAATTCGATAACCATTCCCAAGTTGAAAAAACAGAGTTATGAGAATTATTTTTTAAGAAATCACTCAAACCTTTCTCTATAGATTTGAACTCGTCAAATTCCCTAACTCTGATAATTTGGTTCACACTCCAATATATGTATAGATTATAATTTATGAGTGATCGGATTCATGGAATTATTTCTATATTTATAAAAATTCATCATAAAAATAATTCTTCGTACAATTGAATTACCTAATGCTATAATTATAAATATTGCAAATTGAATGGGTATTAATTTACTGATTTTCTCTAGAGCGCGCGAATTCACAATCGTCCGATTAAATCAATATCATGGTATATCCGATTTACTATGGATAGAAATGACAATTTGTTAATTATATTTTTTAGAACATATTCAATCTTTGCATACCACTCTATAGCCTTTGTTAACCGAGCTTTAAACATT
>JAOZGV010000117.1 GCA_026015225.1 Candidatus Bathyarchaeota archaeon | reverse complement strand
TTTAGCTCCTGCGATGTAATGTCTCCATGTATCAGTACCTTTTTTATCCAATGAAAAGTCTTGCGAACTTATGTGTTTGGCGGTTGCTACTTTAAATCCTTTGCTGGTAAAGGCTTTAACGAGAAATTCTACAACTGTAGTTTTTCCGGATTTTTTTCCTCCTATTACTGCAATGATTGGTAAATTCAGATCCATTTCATCTATCTCCTATAACATGAAAAAGAGAATTAAGCAGTATTATTCTAAACTTTTTGAATAATAAAAAAAGTGGGGCCGAAGGGATTTTCATAGTGTTATAAATAACTATGTTGAACCCTTGACTTCCGCCATCTTTTCATGTCTACGGGTTTCTTCACACGCTCCTAAAGTTCTTCATCCCATTAATTTGGTCCGCAAACCCATAATATTCTTCTGGAGCCCTTAACGACTAATGTCATCAGTTGTCGTCATACCTGGCTAGATACCGCCCATGGAAATAACAACTCCAATGGTCTACGGCCCCATCATTTTTGGGCCCCAATTTAAATGAAAAATGATTTGGTTTTAATAAATTTTTCAATAATAAAAAACCCTTAAAATCTTCACACAAAAGACTTTTCTTAAACCATTTTTTATTTCAAATAAACATATTTTTACGCTATTATTACAGTGAATAAAACAAATGAGACAAGAAAATTCAACGATAAATAAATTAGAGACATTCTTTAGTCCAAAATCGGTGGCCGTCATCGGAGCATCAAAAAAAATCGGTAAAGCTGGTAACGTGATCTTTTCAAATTTTGCACAGAATAAACGAAGAGGAATTTTTAAAGGGGAAATCTATCCGGTCAATCCAAATGAGGATAGCGTTTTAGGATTTAAATGTTATTCATCTATCAAATATATCCCTGATGATTTAGAGTCAATAGTTATAGTCGTTCCGGCTGCAATCGTAAAAGATGTAATGAAAGATGCCGTTGAAAAAGGAGTCGAAGTAGCAATAATAATAACAGCTGGATTTAGCGAAATTGGAAACCATGAATATGAAGAAAAGATCGTAGAAATTGCTAGAAAAGGCGGTATCAGGATTCTTGGACCCAATTGTATAGGCGTATTCGACTCATATACTGGAGTCGATACTCTATTCCTTCCAGAAACAAAAATTCTTAAAACTGGAGACGTAATGGTTGCAACACCTCGTCCAATGCCCGGTCATATGGCTATGATAAGCCAAAGTGGAGCATTCGGGGCGGCTGCTCTCGATTATTTGACAGGCCAACAAATAGGAATTAGCAAATTTGTTAGTTTTGGAAATAAATGTGATGTTGATGAATCAGAGATTATACAACTCCTCTATAATGATCAAAAAACTAATGTAATTCTCTTATATGCAGAGAGCATAAATGAAGGCAGAAGATTTATGGAGATTTCGAGGCAAGTTACAAAAGAGAAACCTATAGTTGCCCTTAAATCGGGGCAGACTGAAGCTGGTGCTCGGGCTGCATCATCTCATACCGGTGCTCTGAGTGGTTCTGATCAAATATATGATGCTGCTTTCCTGCAAACTGGTGTTATTAGAGCTCGAAACATGCGCGAATTTTTCAACATGGGGAAGGCTCTTGTTTTCCAACCACCTACGAGTGGAAGAAATATTGCAATACTTACCGATGCAGGAGGTCCTGGTGTAATGGCTGCGGATGAGTGCGAGATCAGAGGTTTAAGGATTAAGAAATTATCTAATGATACTTTATCAAAGTTTGAGGATTTAAAAAAGAAAAAAATCCTTCCAGAGTTTAGTACCAATCTAAATCCTGTTGACCTTACAGGATCAGCTACTTCAAAAATGTTTGAATATGGCCTAAGATTGCTTTTAGATGAGCCAAACACCGACGGCATAATTGTTATTGGCATACATCATCTTCCGGCGATCGAAGAAGATTTTGTGGATTTGATTGGAAATATTATGTTGGAGTATCGCAAACCAATTATTGGATGCGATATTGGGGAAACTGAAATGGCCATATATATACGCTCACGTTTTGAAAAATTCGGAATACCTGCTTACCCTTCGCCAGAAGAAGCTTCTCAAGCTATGGTGGCTCTTGTAAATTATGGATTATATTTAAAAAACATAGGATGTTTAGAGGAATATTTAAAAAGGTTTGATGAAAAAATTAAGTTGAATTTGAAGAAAGTTTAAAAGTCTCCTTTTGTAATCTATTTCTGGAGTTGGCGGCCATAGCTGGAAGCTAGGACCCGTTCCCGTTCCGAATGTGACGGTAAATATGTGAATTTGATCACCGGAATCACGGAAGTGAATCTTTCAGGCGATTCATGTGGTAGTGTTGTGCGAAAGCCAACGCAAAGCTTGGAAAGCTGCCAATTCCAACCTTAATCAAACCATTTTGATAATATATATAAAAAATGTAAAATCATGAAAAATTTATAACTCACTCATTAACAATAATAACAAACTCTTTATGTAGAAAGATATTTATTCTCATCGAGGTCGCAAAATTTGTCTCTTAATACTGTATTGCAATTGGGATTATTGGGCGGTTTAGGTGGTGAGGACTCCTCAATAGGGACGGTAATTTCGACCCTTATGTATTTCTCATTTATTCTTTTCATTTTTTTTGGCCAAAAAATACAATTATGGACGATGCTTTGGAATGCAAGCGGATCTATAAAAAAATTAGAATACATGAAAACGGAAACAAAAAATTTAACTCTAAAGACAATACGCGAAATAGGTAAACCAAAGGAAGATCCTGCTTCAAGATTAAATTCATTAATGGAGCACTTTTTGATATCGCCAGTAGACCTTGATCCAGCAGGTATTGTTCCGAAACTCGATCATTTACTTGACGTTAGAGATGACAAATTCAAAAGTGATGTGGAAAGGATTGCTCCAGAAGCTGATGATGTTCAAGTAAACAATCTTGAAAATTTAGTAGAAGTTTCTTTAGCATTAAATACTATATTCAGAATCGTAAGGCATTTCTATTTGCTAGGAAAAAAAACATCAAGCTTCTATTTGATTCTACAATTACAAATGATACTCCCACTTGTAATGCAACAAGCCGAAGCGTTAATTGGAGCATCAAAAGCTTTCGCCAAAGGTCAACCGATAGGTGATGGCGTTGGCCCACTCATAGTTTCAAAATTAATGATAGGAAAAAGGAAAAGAAAAATAGAGAAAGATGTTATTGTTGCTAAGACTAAATTCGAGGGCAGAAATGCAATTGTTCTAAAAGCAGAGGGGCCTGGAGGAAATGTGGGAAAACCAGGGAATGCAGTAAGAAAAATAATCACAGAAAATAAGGGAAAAATATCCATGGTCGTTATGATCGATGCAGCCTTAAAATTTGAGGGTGAAAAAACAGGGGAGATCAGTGAGGGAATTGGAGCTGCTATAGGTGGGATAGGAACCGAGAAATTTAAAATAGAGGAAGAAACTTCAAAATTCAAAATTCCATTATACGCAATTATAATTAAGGAAAGCATTCAAGAAGCAATTACTCCTATGAAGAAAGAAATAAACGATGCTGTTGATAAAGCCACCGATAAAGTACGAAGCTTGGTTAAAGAAAATTCGAAAAAAGGAGACACCATCATTATTGCTGGCATCGGGAATTCAATTGGAATAGGTCAATGAAGGTGCGAAAATTTGGATAGAGAAAGAGGAAGAACATATTTCTATATAGTGGCTCTATTTAGTATGGGAATTCTAATATACTCCTTCTATATTTTATATAATTCTTTAACCTCATATCAAGAAGGGCAGACTGAAAATCTCTATATAGGAATCGTTGTAGCAATAATAGGTATTGGTTTAGCCTTTTCATCATTAACTACTCTGAGAAAAAGAGCAATAATGTTAAAAGAAATGGAAAAAAAAGTATTGGCAGTTGAATTTTGCGATAAATGCTCTTTCAAAAAAGTGAGATTATTTGAAAAAGGAGATTATGTTAACAAAAAGATCGGGAAATGCACCCAATGCAATAGTGAATTATCAATTAATGCTATCTATCTTGAGGATAAAAAAGAACCTGATAAATCACCTCAAAGAGTTAGTACTTCACAACCATCTTCATTAACAATAACTGTATGTTCTGCTTGAGCTACTGGTTTATGACTTTCTTCTACAAGAACATGATAAGGTATTATACATCTTGAGGAGAGTATTTCATTTAAATAATTCTGTAGCTCTGGCTCAGGATACAGACTTACTAACCATCTAGTGGTAAAAGGCAATGTTATAAATTCATTTCTTATATGCCGGAGTAGTTTAATCGCTTTTTTAGATTTAGTACCTTTCTCCTTATTATATTTGAAAATATATGCTTCTTGATTATTTTTAACAATACCTGAAGCATCGACATATGTTGCAAAAGGTTCAATAGCGAATACTTCTCCATTTTCGATCTTTGTACCATTCATTTGAGCGATATTTGGAATAACTTTGCCACAATGTAAGGAAAAGCGCTCAATTTTATGACCTGTTAAATTCCTTATAGGTTTATAACCGTGTCTTGTGATATTTTTTTCAATAATATGTCCAATATCTGAGATCTTTATCCCTGGTTTAATATTTTCTATAGCATTCCCAAGAGCATCCTCTACGGCCAAAATCATTGATTCATATGCTGGATTGAATGGGATCGTTATTGCGGTATCTGCTATGTATCCACTCAAGTGTACACCTAAATCTATTTTAACTACAGAACCATCAGGAATTAGCTCTGAATTGTTTCCTAGAGGTGTAAAATGAGCAGTTACTTCGTTTATCCCAATATTGCAAGGAAAAGCTAACTTACCACCCAATTTGAGAATCATATTTTCGATTTCTTCACAAACTTCCAGAATTTTTTTTCCGGGTTCGACAATA
>JAOZGV010000111.1 GCA_026015225.1 Candidatus Bathyarchaeota archaeon | reverse complement strand
AAGCATTCCAAGAACTTTTCCATCCAGTATTATAACACCAATAGTTACAGGCAAATCAAGTAAAGGCTTTTCTTTCAATCCAATAACCCTATCATTCTCAAGATTTGCAATTCCAACACGAACTCGATATTTTTTTGTAATTGCGATAGTCGCAATTGCTTTGGCCGCTTTGTGATTTTTATACATACTTGATATATCTATATTTGAGAGTATATCACCATAATATAGCAATATATTATCTTCTTTTGATATTTTATCCTTGAGATAAGCATTTATTAAAGCACCTCCAGTGCCACCAAAATCTGGATTATCTTTGACATATTGAATATTTGCTTCGAATCTCTTGCCACTTCCAAAATAATTGAGTATCTGTTCGGCTTTATACCCTACAAGCAAAACTACATCATTTACCCCATTTTTTATAAAAAGTTTTATGATATATTCAAGCAAAGGTTTTTGAGTCTTGCCGATTGGAATCATGACTTTTTGGAAGTAATATGTCAATGGTCTTAATCTAGAACCCTCTCCACCACATAAAATTGTCCCTTTCAAATCAATCAGTTTTGACATTTGCCATCAGCCTAAGTCTGAATACATATGTTTTATTAAAAATGAAAGATGTGAAATGATAACTATTTTTATTAAAATTATGAGACATTCTTAATTCTTTTTTTCTAATAATTTCTTATGCTCAATTAATTTATCTCTTACAACCTTATTTGTTAATTCCGGATCTGCTCTACCTTTTGTCAACTTCATAACCTGTCCTATCAAGTAATGCATAGCTTTTTCATCCTCTAGTGCATCATTTACAGCTTCCTTGTTCTCCTCAAAAACCTTATTTGTTAACTGTTCGATGAGTTCATCAGAATGAATTCGAATCAGTCCTTTTTCTTTAACGATAATTTCAGGCATCTTTCCACTAATTATCATTTCTTCCAGTACAGTCTTTGCTATCTTTCCACTGATAATTCCGTTATCGACCATTTTAAGCATCTTTGTAATATGCACAGGAGAAATCTTCATTTCTTGTAATTGTATTCCTTTTTCATGAAGATATCCCAAGAGATCCCCAACTAACCAGTTGCTGATTGCTCCAGGCTTATAATAAATTTCAGCACATTTTTCAAAAAAGTCCCCTAAGAGCTTGTAATTTACTAAAACATCTGCGTTCTGAGGGGACAATTCGTATTTTTTTATTAAACGTTCTTTATGCGCATCAGGCAATTCAGGCATCTTATCTTTAATTGTCTCCACCCATTCTTTGGTGATGATGGTGGGGACCAAATCAGGTTCAGGAAAATATCTGTATTCCTCTTCCTCCTCTTTTATACGTAATGAGATCGTTACTCTTCTTATTTCATCCCAGTGCCTTGTTTCCATTTTAGTACTTATTCCTTTAATCAGCAGATTTCTCTGTCTTGTCATCTCAAAGTTTAAAGCCCTTTCAACTTCTTTGAAAGATGAGATGTTTTTTATTTCAACGCGTTTCCCCCCTTCCATCGAAATATTTGCATCGCATCTCATTGAGCCTTCAAGATAACTATGACATACATCCAAATGTTCCAATATCGAGCTTAATTTTTGTAAGAATATTCTTGCCTCTTTTGGAGATTCCATGTCTGGCTCGGTAACTATCTCCAATAAGGCTATTCCTGCTCTATTATAATCAACTAACGAGCTTTTTGATTTATAGATTGTTCCTTCATAAGTTATCCTTGCTGGATCCTCCTCTATTTGAATTCTCCGAATTCTTACCTTCTTATTAGGAATCGATACATATCCGCCTGTAGCTAAGGTGATACCGCCAGCTTTATCGTATTGAGATATTTGAAAATTTTTTGGCATATCTGGATAGAAATAATTTTTTCTGAAGAAGTACATTTTATCGGATATTTTGGAATTCAAAGAGAGAGCAATAAGAATGGCGTCTTCTACAGCTTTTTTATTTAGGACCGGTAGAGTCCCAGGAATTCCCATACATACTGTACAAATATAAGAATTGGCTTCTTTACCTCTATAATCTGTAGGACAGCTACAGAATAATTTTGAATTTAAATTGGTGAGTTGGCTATGAACTTCTAGCCCAATTTTAATATTACCCAATTTATTCACATGACCTTAAATTCAATTTTTTTAATCTTGAAGAGATTCTTCTAGTTTATATGAAACTTGAATAAGAGATCCTTCTTTAAACGGTTGAGCTATGAATTGTATGCCTATAGGTAAGCCATCATAAGAACCACAAGGAACGGAAATCGCAGGAGCGCCAATTAGATTTGCTGGAACCGTATCAAGATCACACATATACATTTCTAACGGATTTTTTAATTTCTCTCCCAATTTAAATGGTAGAATTGGCATTGTAGGACTTGCTAAAATATCGAATTTTTTAAATGCTTTATCAAAATCTTTCTTTATCAGCGTTCTAACTTTTTGAGCTTTTAAATAGTATTTGTTATAATATCCTGCTGATAGTGCAAAAGTTCCTAAAATTATTCGTCTTTTAACTTCTTGTCCAAATCCCTCACGCCTATTTTTTGAAAAAGTATCGCTCCAATCATTAACTTCATCTGATCTAAATCCATATCTTAAGCCATCATATCTTGCTAAATTCGAACTTGCTTCTGAATTAGCGATTATATAATAAGACGCCAAAGCATATTCGAGACTGTCTAAAGATATTTCAGTATAACTTGCTCCAAGATCTTCCAATACATGAATGGCATCCCATACTCTCTTCAATACATGTTTATTAGTTCCATGCCCGAATAATTCTTTTGGGACTCCAATTTTTAATCCTTTTATATCATTTCCAATAAATCGCGTATAATCATCTTTTACTACTTTTAGGGAAGTCGAATCCCTTTCGTCATGACCAGCGATACAATTTAATAAAATTGCCAAATCGCGAACATCTTTTACAATGGGAGATATTTGTTCTAAACTATTCGCATAGGCAATCAAACCATACCTACTTACAAGTCCGTATGTAGGTTTTAATCCAATTACGCCACAAAAGCTTGCAGGGCATCTTACAGATCCGCCTGTATCTGATCCAAGAGATGCTGTGGCCTCGGAAATTGCAACTGCAGCAGCGCTTCCACCAGAAGACCCCCCAGCAACTCGCTCATCATTATAGGGATTAATTGTAGGGCCGAAAAAACTATATTCAGTGGATGAACCCATAGCAAATTCATCCATGTTGGTTTTTCCAAGAATTATTGCATCTTCTTTTCGAATTCGTTCTATGACAGTCGCATCATAAGATGGGGTGAAATTAGATAATGATTTTGATGAGCATGTAGTTCTAATACTCTCTGTACAGATATTGTCTTTAATAGCCATTCCTACTCCGCACAAACTGCCTAGATGCTCTCCTTTATTTGCCTTTTCATCTATTTCTTTTGCTTCATCTAAAGCCATATCTTTAGCAACTGTTAGATACGCATGAATTTTTGAATCGACTTCCTTTATTCGATCGAATAATGCATTAATATACTCAAGTGATGAAAGTTCCCCATTTCGAATCTTCTCTACTATCTGAAATGCTGAATATTCAAAGATCTTTTTCATAATTTACGATCCTCTATACTATTCTCGGGGCTTTAACATACCTGCCCTTGAGTTTAGGAACGTTTTTTAAAGCTTGTTCTGGGTTGGGGGGTCTAGATTTATCCGATCTTAAGACATTAGAAATATCAATTACATGATATGTTGGTGGCAAATCTTCTACATTTGCTTCATCAATTTTCTGAAAATAAGATAGGATATCATTAAGTTGATTACTAAACAAATCTTCTTCTTTTTTGGTTAGTTCAATTTTAGCTAGCCAAGATAGGTGTTTAATTTCCATTTTTGAAAGACTTTTCTCAATCTTCATTTCTTGTCCCAATAATTAAGGTGTTAATCTTGTTGGATCTCTAGGGAAAAGAACTACTTCGCGTATGTTTTCAAGTCCAGTAAATACCAAGATAAGTCTATCCAAACCTAGCCCGAATCCTGAATGAGGCGGCATTCCGTAATCGAATGTTTTTAAATGATATTCAAATTGCTCTGGATCTAGGTCCTTCATTTCTAATTGCGTCTCCAAGATCTTTCTCGTGTTTACTCTGGTTCCACCAGAAGAAAGCTCTAGTGAGCCATGCATAAGATCGAATGATTCGCAGATTTCAGGTTTCCCTTTTTTTGGATTTATATAGAATGCTTTCAGAGAAGTTGGCCAGTCTTTAATGAAGTAGAATCCTGATATTTTTTCTGAATAAGTTTTTAAAGAGATAGTGGATAGATCCTCGCCCCATTCGATATCCAGCCCCTCACTTTTTAAGATATTTATGGTTTCGTCGTAAGTAAATTGTTTAAAAGGAGTCTCAGATTTCTTAATTTTATGCTTCAGAATGTCAAGGTCTTCTTTGCATTCTTTATTTACAAACTCAATAGAATTACAAACAAGTTGTTCTAACAATTTCATAGAATCCTCATAATTGACGAAAGCTTCTTCAACATCCACGGATATGGCTTCACTAAGATGTTTCAAAGTATCGAATTGTTCAGCTCTAAAAATTGGCGCGATCTCGAATACTTTTTCGAAGCAACTGGCGAGTTGTTCCTTATATAACTGTGGACTTTGTGCCAGAAATGCTTCTCTATTGTAGTAGAGTAATGGAAAAAGTGTTGCTCCTCCTTCGGTAGCAGATGCGATAATTTTTGGAGTATTTACTTCCAAGTAACCTTTTTTTATTAAAAATTTCCGAATAGACCACAATATTGCATTTCTTATTCTAAATATTGCTTGAGCTTTTGGGCGACGAAGATCTAGTGCTCTCACATCGAGCCTTTTATCTAAAGATGGCAATTCACGTTTATAAGGATTGAATGGAAGGGATTTCCTTACAAAATCTAATACTTTTATTTCGCTTGGAATTACTTCTGCTCCATGGGGAGCTTTATCAATACTCTTTAAAATTCCACGAACACCTAAAATTGAGTGCTCGTTTAAATCTTTAATTCTATCCAATACTTTTTTTGGAGCTTTACTCTTTTTCACTGTGATTTGTAAGATCCCACATTTATCTTGAACGATTATGAATGTAATTTCACCTTGTTCACGTATGCTAGTAACTCTACCGAAAACTGTAACCTTTTTACCGTCGAGATTTGGGGCAATATCTGAAGAGTAATGTGTTCTTCGCCATTTATCTAATTCGTCAACTTTTGGCAATTTTTATCTCGCCACTATTAATCTTTGGAATTACCTTGAGACTATTTTTTTCCCTAATCAAGTTTTTATAATGTCTTTATTAAGTAATTCTAACTTGCTCTTATAGATATAATTTAGAGTAAAAATGATTCCAATCAGTGGTAGTTTTGGTTGAAGTTTTTAGTTATGGACATAGGTTCAGGCACCAAGGATACATTGCTATATGATGAAAGAAAGCATATTGAGAATTGTATAAAAATTGTTGTTCCGTCTCCTTCATCAATTTATGCTAGAAAAATAATTGAAACCACCAAATCAAGAAAAAATTTACTTATTTACGGAGATGTAATTGGAGGAGGCGAATTCACTTCGGCACTATTAAACCACATAAAAAATTGTTTATCAGTTACAATGAGCAAGTATTCAGCATATTCAGTAAGAAACGATCTTAAGCAAGTAAAAGAGTTTGGAATAAGAGTCATAGAAAACAATGATTTGCCGGAAGTTTTCGATGGGAAAGTGCTTGAACTAGATGAGATCGATCTAAATAAATTAAAAGAGTTCCTAATGAATTATGATGAGGACTTATCGGATATTGATGCCATTGGAATAGCCATACAAGATCATGGAGCCGCACCAGTTGGCATGAGCAATAGAAAATTCCGAATCAGAATGATGAAAGAATTACTTTCAAAAAGAAATGATCTGTTCAATCTGGCTTTTGATGAAGGTGCGATTCCGAAAAATTTTATAAGAATGAATTCCGCCTTTAAAGCTTCAAAAAGAATTCTGCCAGAAACAAGAGTACTTATCATGGACACAAGTTTTGCTGCGATTCTCGGTTGCCTTTGCGACCCAATTGTAAAAAAAACTGATTCTTTACTAGCGATAAATTTTGGAAACGATCATACTTTGGCTTCCATAATATCAGGAACAAAAGTTTGTGGCATCATGGAACATCATACAAAACTTCTAAA
>JAOZGV010000041.1 GCA_026015225.1 Candidatus Bathyarchaeota archaeon | reverse complement strand
ATGCATGGAGGAGAACGCTGCAATATTACACCTTCAAAATGTGAATTTATAGTCAACATTCGAATTCCCCCTCAACTTAATATTGAGAAAGTTTTTGATTCAATTAAAGATATTATTGATTCCTTTGGTAGAGCCAATCCTAATATTGATATCAGAATATCCTCAGTTGGAAAAACTAAACCTTTTGAGACATCTAGAGATTCTATCCTAGTACGATCCTTTTCGTGGGCAATAAGGAAAACTAGAAAAAATAGGGTTACATTACTGAAAAAAACAGGTACAGCCGATATAAATGAACTCTTTTCATCTTTTAAGATACCGATGATAGCATATGGACCAGGCGACTCACATTTAGATCATACTTCGAATGAGCATATAATCATAGATGATTATCTTGACAGCATTCATATTTATCGAGAAGCAATAATGAGACTTTTCGATCTCTATAAAAAAGAGAGGGGTAAAGCCAATGGGCATAAATCATAAAGTATTGATCTTGGATACCACATTAAGAGAAGGGGAGCAGACTCCAGGTGTTAACTTTTCTATCGATGATAAAATTCAGATAGCAAAAAAATTGAGTGATATAGGTGTGGATATGATTGAAGCGGGCGACCCTAATGTCTCAAAGGATCTTTACGAAGCTGTAAAAAGAATTGCTAATGAGGGACTATCCTCTGAAATACTCGCACATGTTAGGGCCGTAAAGAAAGATATAGACAAGGCCATCGAATGCAATGTCGATAGGATAGCCATCTATTTTGGGACTTCGAAAACTCATCTCACTTATAAGCTTAAAAAAGCTAAAAAAGAGGCTATCAAAATAATTATCCAAGCAATAGAGTATGCCCGCGAACATGGATTCAAGGTTAGATTCACAGCAGAAGATGCTTCAAGGACAGATTATTCATTCTTAGTAAGAATATGTAATGCTGCAGTTAATGCGGGTGCCGATAGAGTAAGTATACCTGATACAGTTGGTGTAATGACTCCAGAGAGAAATAAAGACCTATTTATCAAATTAAAAAATGATGTTAATGCTGAATTAGATACACATTGCCATAACGACCTTGGAATGGCGAATTCAAATACTTTAGCAGCACTTGAAGGGGGAGCGACTTCTGCACATGTTACAATTAATGGATTAGGAGAGAGGACTGGAATCACCTCCATTAGCGAACTTGCAGTGGCTCTTAGAGTAATTTACAATATTGATACAGTTAAGCTATCAGAATTACCAAATCTATCACTATTAGTTGAAAAATCTAGCGGAATTGTATTGTCTCCTAACTCCCCAATAATTGGAGAAAATGCATTTGTGCACAAAGCGGGTGTTCACGTAGCAGGAGTTCTGGAGAATCCAATGACATATGAGGGTTTTCCACCGGATCTTATTGGTAGACATCGGGATATTATTATAGATAAATATACGGGCATACATGCAGTAGAATCAAGATTAGAGAAATTGGGTATTTCATTACAAAAAGAACAAATTGTTAACATTGTTCAGGAAATTAAGAATAGTTCAAAATTAACTAGATTTAGAGATGCAGATATTATTGAATTAAGTGAGAAAATCTCTGGACAGAATTTTTCAGCGAAGATTCCACATAAAATTGAAGCTTTGATCTTAATAAGATGTAAATCTAATGTTTACACGTCAGCCATTGCGCGCAAAATTAGAGCAATAAAAGGAGTAGACAGGGTTTATGAGATAAGCGGAGATTATGATATTGAAATTACATTAAACGCTAATTCAACGATAGAACTTAACGATGTATTGGAGAGGATTAGAGAAGTTGATGGCGTCGTTGCTACAGAAACAAGATTAGTTTTAAAAAAATTTGAATAAGATAACCGATAAATTTATTAAAATGAAGAAATATCGGTTAATTAAATAATGGAAGTGAGCTGAACCATTGTACAAAACCTCATCCGTTACGCCTTTCAATAGGTGTGAGAAAATTCTCGTAAATTTGCTATCCATTATTCTTATTGTTTTATTGTAAAAGCTCAACAAGCAATTTAAATCAAAGTAGTTTGTTGGGTTCGTAAATTAGTTTAGAGGTGAGTCTAAATTATGTCCAGAATGTCTGGGGCACAAGCTTTGATAAAAGCATTAGAAAAGGAAAAAGTGGAAGTAATTTTCGGTATTCCAGGAGGGCAGATAATGCCAATCTATGATGCGCTCCTAGATTCAAAAATAAGACATGTTCTTGCAAGGCACGAACAATCAGCCGCTCATATGGCGGATGGATATGCAAGGGCTAGTAATAAAGCTGGAGTTTGTATGGCAACTTCTGGTCCTGGTGCGACTAACTTGGTTACGGGAATAGCTACAGCATATTTAGATTCCTCTCCGGTAGTTGCTATAACTGGTCAAGTACCCACATCTCAGATAGCATCTGACGCATTTCAAGAAGCAGACATAATTGGCATAACCACCCCTATCACTAAGTATAATTTTCAACCCAGATCTGTTGAAGAAATACCAAAAATCGTCAATGCAGCATTTTATTTAGCCTCAACAGGAAGACGCACACCAGTACTTATTGACATACCCCGTGATGTGCAATCAGAAATAAAGAAAGTCGATTTCGCTGAAAAATTCATAATAAGAGGTTATAAAGCATCACCAAAGCCTGATCCCCTGAAGATAAAAAAAGCAGCGGAGCTCATATTCAAAGCTGATAAGCCATTCATTTTGGCCGGAGGAGGCATAACAAATTCTAATGCCTTCAGAGAATTGAAAGAACTGGCAGAATTGTTAATGGCCCCAGTCGGAACGACACTCATGGGTAAAGGATGTTTTCCTGAAGATCACCCCTTATCCCTTGGAATGGTGGGAATGCATGGTACAAAAGAAGCAAATTATTTTATAATGAAAGCCGATGTCTTATTGGCTGTTGGGTGCAGATTCTCTGATCGAACAACTGGAAAACTTGAGGAATTTTCTCCGGATGCTAAAGTAATTCATATAGACATAGATCCCGCTGAGATGGGAAAAAAGAGGGATGTTGATTTAGACATTGTTAGTTCTGCGGATAAAGCAATAGACGCGCTTATCGAAATATTAAAGCAAAAAATGAAAAAGAAAGAATCAAAATGGCAAAAAAGAATAAAAGAACTTAAAGATAGATTCAGAAATGAAATAAATGATTCAAAAGGGATCTCTCCACCGAAATTATTAAAATTACTTAGAGAAGCTCTGCCTTTAGAAGCAATTGTAACAACTGAAGTTGGTCAGAATCAAATGTGGGCTGCCCTAAATTTCAAGGCAATCAAACCTAGAACTTTCATATCTTCTGGGGGTTTTGGATGCATGGGATTCGGTTTTCCAGCCGCTATTGGAGCAAAAGTTGCTAAACCTGATGTGCCAGTCGTGGATATAGCTGGCGATGGGAGTTTTAGAATGACTGAGAACTCACTTGCTACGTCTATAGACGAGAATATTCCTGTAATAGTCGTTATTCTGAACAATTCAGTTCTTGGAATGGTTGCTCAATGGCAAAGATTATTCTATAATAGAAGATATTCTGCAGTAAATCTTGGAGATAATCCAGATTTTGTAAAGCTTTCAGAATCCTATGGTGCTAAAGGAAAACGTATAAATTCATTAGATGAATTTACGGATACTATTAATAAAGCTTTAAAAGAAGATGTTACAACCGTAATAGACGTCCCTATAGATCCTGAAGAGAATGTCTTTCCTATGGTTCCCGCAGGACGTTCACTAAAAGAAATTATCGAGTGATAAAAAGTGAAAAAAACTTTTATTATTACTACATTAGTTGAACACAAGCCTGGTGTACTTTCAAAAGTGTCTAGCATGTTCTGGCGAAGAAATTTTAATATAGAGAGTATAGCAATTGGAGCAGCAGAAAGAAAGGATCTTGCTAGGATGACTATAGCAGTAAAAGGAGAAGAACGGGACGCTCAAAGACTTATTGGACAACTTGAAAAACTTGTCGATGTGCTTAAGGCAACTATTCTTAATCCTGAAGACGCAGTGATTAGAGAGTTAGCTTTGATAAAGATTAGAACAGCAAATTCCAGAATTCGTTCAGATGTATTCAATTACGTTGAGGCTTTCAGAGGAAGAACAGTAGATCTCTCTCCAGAGTCAATAATTGTAGAATTAGTTGGAAATAGAAGCAAAATCGACGCATTTCTAGAGTTGACTAAGAAATTCGAGATTCTTGAAGTTTCAAGAACCGGAGAGACTGCTCTTTTGAGAGGGCCAGGCTCTGTTAAATTAAATGATTAGGAGGATGAGTAATAAAAATGGCAAGAATATATTATGATAATGATGCAGATCTCATAAATTTGAAGGATAGAACCATAGCTGTAATTGGGTATGGAAACCAAGGTAGGGCTCAATCGCTATGCTATAGAGATTCGGGTCTTAATGTAGTTGTTGGATTAAGACCTGAGGGAGAATCTTGGCAACTTGCAAAAGAAGAAGGATTCTCTCCACTTAGTGTTGCAGAAGCTGCTAAGAAGGCTGATATAATTCATATACTTATTCCAGATTTAGAACAACCTACTATATATAAAAAATTTATAGAACCCTATTTAGAAGAGGGGGATGCATTGAGCTTTGCTCACGGATATAATATTCATTTCAAGCAGATAATACCCCCATCAAACGTGGATATCATCATGGTTGCACCTAAAAGCCCAGGTCAGAGAGTTAGAGAAGTATATTTAGAAGGTTTTGGAGTTCCATCGCTATTTGCCGTTGGACAAAATTATACTGGAAAGGCCAAAGAAACAATACTTGCAATGTGTAAAGCATTGGGATCAACAAAAGCTGGAGTAATTGAGACTACATTTAAAGAAGAGGCAGAAACCGATCTGATTGGGGAACAAATCGTATTAGCAGGAGGAGTTTCTGAGCTAATTAAGAAAGGATATGAAGTGCTCGCAGAAGCGGGATATCAACCAGAGTTAGCATACTTTGAAGTTGCTAATGAATTGAAGCTTATGGTTGATTTACTATATGAAGGTGGAATTACAAAAATGATGAGGGGAATATCTCATACAGCTCAATACGGTGGTTTAGCAGTCGGACCGAGAGTCATTGATGAACATGTCAAGGATAACATGAGGAAGATAGTAAAATATGTTCAGAGTGGCGAATTTGCTAAGGAATGGAGCGGAAATCCTGAAGAGAGTATGAAACGATTGGATAATTTATTCAAAGAGTTAGAAGAACATCCTGTAGAAAAAATGGGTGAGAAGATCAGAAAAATGTCTGGCATGCAAAAATAGATCATAAATCACCAGATTTTTTCTATCAATATTTTAATTTAATAGAAATCAAAGATTGAATACGACCTCATACGTTTTATTTAATTTGCTAATAAATTTACGGATACACTAAATTATGTTTTTTTATGTATTTAGTAGAGATATTAAAAAAAATAAACGAAAAGCACACGCTAAAAAGACATCACTTTAAGGTATAATTTAAAATGAACATTTTTGAGAAAATATTGGCAAGAGCTTCGGGAAAAAAGATTGTAGAACCAAATGAAATAGTAGAAGCTAACATAGACATGGCCATGATGCATGACCTAACAGGCCCTCTAACTATAGATTCTTTTAGAAAGATTGGAGTAAAAAAGATCTGGGACCCTGAGAGGATAGTAACTATCTTCGATCATTTAGTGCCGGCAAATACTATTAGAGCTGCCTCTTTACATAAGACTATTCGAGAGTTTGTAGAAGAACAGAATATCAAAAATTTTTACGATATAGGTCATGGAGGAATATGCCACCAAGTTTTTCATGAAAGAGGTCATGCAAGACCAGGAGAATTGATAGTAGGAGCCGATTCTCATACTTGTACTTACGGAGCTTTGGGTGCTTTTGCAACGGGGATAGGATCGACTGAAATGGCAGCCGTACTTGCCACAGGTAAAATGTGGTTCAAGGTTCCAAAAGAGATTAAAATTGAGGTATCTGGGAAATTCAGAAATCTGGTAACTCCAAAAGATTTGATATTGTATGTAATAGGGGAAATTGGTGAAGGGGGCGCTACATATATGGGAATGGAATTCGTTGGAGAAGCTATTGATGAAATGAGTATTGACGGAAGATTAACAATTTGTAATATGGCAGTCGAAGCTGGCGCGAAAACAGGCATTGTTCCTGCAGATAATAAAACTAATGAATATGTAAAGGAAAGAACTGATAGACCTTTTACACTTGTAAAAAGCGATACTGATGCAGTTTTCGAAAAAATAGTTAATGTAGATGCAAGTTATATCGTACCTCAAGTAGCTTGCCCGAGTTCGGTAGATAATGTCAAACCTGCTTCTGATATAGAAACTGAAGTTAATCAAGTTTTTATAGGATCTTGCACTAACGGTCGAATGGAGGATTTAAGACTTGCTGCTAAGATTTTAAAAGGTAAAAAGATTAAGCCAGGTGTTAGAATGATAGTTACACCTGCATCTCAGGACATCTATACAAGAGCTATGAAAGAGGGTCTGTTAGAAATATTTGTCAATTGTGGAGGAGTAGTTACAAATGCTACATGTGGACCTTGCTTGGGGGGCCATCTAGGTTTGCTTGCATCAGGAGAAGTTTGTTTAGCAACTTCAAATAGAAATTTTATTGGCAGAATGGGAAGTCCTAAATCCGAAGTATATCTAGCTTCACCCGCAACTGCGGCAGCTTCTGCTCTGGCAGGAAAGATAATAGATCCAACTTTACAATAAAGGATGTTGAACTAGATTGATTATAAAAGGAAAAGCGATTAAATTTGGAAATAATATCAACACAGATGTGATTCTGCCTGGAAAATACTTAGAACTTATCGATCCTAAAGAGCTGGCTAAACATGCAATGGCAGGAATAGATCCTGATTTTCCAGACAAAGTGAGCGATGGTGCTGTTTTAATAGGTGGGAAAAATTTTGGATGTGGTTCAAGTAGAGAACAGGCTCCAATAGCGCTGAAATATTCAGGAGTAAAATGCGTATTAGCTGAATATTTTGCTCGTATCTTTTTCAGAAACTGCATTAATATTGGACTGCCAGCGATAGAGTGCGAGAACATATCAAAAAACATTGAGGAGGGGGACTCTATTTCTATAGACCTTGAAAAAGGAATAATTAGAAATGAGACCCAAGATAAGAGTTTTAAAACTAATCCTATCCCAGAATTTTTAATGTCCATTCTTCAGAAAGGTGGGCTGATCGAATACCTCAAAAAAGGAGATTGAAAATAATGAGTAAAAAAACCTATAAAATAGCAGTCATTGGCGGTGATGGGACAGGTCCGGAAGTAGTAAACGAGGGATTAAAAGTGTTAAAAACAGTAGCAGCTCAGCAGGGTTTTGCTTACGAAACGATTTCATATGATATCGGGGGGGAAAGATATCGTCGGACTGGAGAAATCCTTCCTGATTCGATCTTCCAGGAGTTGGAAAAAGTTGATGCGATCTATTTAGGTGCAATCGGAGATCCTAACATCAAACCCGGAATTCTAGAAAAAGGGATATTATTACGAATGCGATTTGAAATGGATCAGTATGTGAATCTGCGTCCAGTAGTTCTTTATGATCCTAGATTCTGTCCGCTGAAAGATAAAACTGAAGATGATATTGATTTCATAGTGGTAAGGGAAAACACGGAAGGATTATATTGCGGAGCTGGTGGATTTCTGAAAAAAGGGACCAAGGACGAAATAGCTATCCAAGAGAGTATCAATAGTTACAAAGGAGTGGAACGAGTAATACGTTTCGCGTTCGATTATGCTCGACGGAGAAATAAGCGAAAGAAAGTAACACTTTGTGGAAAAACGAATGTATTAACTTATGCCTTTGATCTGTGGGAGAGAGTCTTTTATAAAGTGGCTGAAGAATATTCCGATATCGAAGCTGAATATGCCAATGTTGATGCTATTTGCATGTGGATGGTAAAAAGTCCAGAGTGGTTTGATGTTATTGTGACTGACAATATGTTCGGTGACATTATTACTGATCTTGGAGCAATGATCCAAGGAGGAATGGGAATTGCAGCAGGAGGGAATATTAATCCTAATGGAGTGTCGATGTTTGAGCCAATCGGGGGTAGCGCACCGAAATATACTGGAAAAAATGTCATTAATCCTTTGGCCGCAATATGTGCACTTTCAATGCTATTGGATAAGATAGGAGAACAACAGGCTGCATATAAGGTTGAAAAAGCGGTAAAAATGGTCGTAAAAGATAAATTACAGAGTCTTTCTGCAGGAAAGATGGGATACTCAACATCGGAAGTTGGAGATCTGATAGTTGAATATTTATCTAAAAATAGTAATTGAAAATTGCAAGGATCTATCAACATAGTATTAAGAAAGATCTATCTATAATTTTGAATGCAGATAATAGAGGGTAGAAGTGACTAGTATAATTACATAAAAAATATTAGAAGAGTGTTTC
>JAOZGV010000035.1 GCA_026015225.1 Candidatus Bathyarchaeota archaeon | reverse complement strand
ATATAGGGATATATTGGAAGACAATGTCCGCCTACTCCGATGCTTGGAGTGTGTAAATTTGAATAGGGTTGTGTGTTCGCTGCATGCTTTGCCTCCATAAAATCTATTTTTGCTTTTTCACAAAATATTGCTAACTCATTGGCTAATGCGATATTTACGTCTCGATATATTGTTTCAAAAATTTTTGAAGCTTCAGCAGTTTTTAGATCTTTGACTTTAATGATTCTCCCTTCTACAATTACGGAGTGAATTAAACTAGCTATATCTAAACTTTTTTTATCAATGGCTCCTACAATTTTATTGTAACTCCTCAAATTCTTTAAAACATTTCCTCCCATGGCTCTAATTGGACTATGAGCTAATCCAAAATCTATTCCGGCTTTTAATCCTGAATGCTTCTCTATCGTTGATTTAACAACTCGTTCTGTAATAGTGGGGGCAACAGTACTCTCTGAAATTACTAAAGAGTATTTTTGAATTTTTTTACCGATTTCTTTACATACTTTTTCAAGTATCGTATAATCGCTTTTACCAAGATTGTCTACTGAAGTAGGAACTGTTATGAAAATGACTTGGCTTCTAGATATGGCTCTAGATAAACTCCGCGTAGCTCGAAATTTTCTATTATGTGTTACTTTATTAAGAATATTAGGAAGATTTGGCTCTGGATTTGGACAATTTCCTCTATTGATTGTATCAACAATCTTTTGATTACTATCGACTCCAATGACCTTAGCTCCTTTATCTGCAAATAAACAAGCTATAGGCAGCCCCATCCACCCGAGTCCAATAACCGCGATCGTAACTTTTCCATTTTTAACCTCTTTTACTATATTCTTAGGAGCAACTTTCATTATTGTCAAGGTTATTCTTCCTTCTCATTGAGAGAGTTTTTTTATTTAAATATTTAATATTATTTCAAAGTCTTTTAGAGAAATATTTGAAAACTTTTAAGTTTCTTAATATCGGTTAAATTAATTCATTCTATTCTCTTAGATCTAAATATAGAATTCTTAAGAACCTAATATAGAAGGTTTTTTCATGAGAAATCAGATGAGATTATTAATCGATATATTAACTCCAAAACAAGCTCTTTTTCTTGGAGAGCTAACAAAAAGATTGATGGAGACGGGACATATAGTATATGTTACCTCAAGAAAATTTAATGAAACATTACAAATGATTGAACGAAAAAATATCCATGCAGAAATAATTGGAGAATATGGAAAAAACAAATATGAAAAATTAATCAAAAGCCTCGATCGAGCATCAAAAATTTCTGATTTAATGCATGATTTGAAAATTGATTTGACAATATCTTTCTCTTCAGTTGAAGCTGCAAGAGCCTCTTTTGGGCTATCAATCCCCCACATATGTATTAGTGACTCACCTCACGCAGAGGCCGTTTCTCGACTTACTATACCTTTGTCAAAAAAACTCTTTACGCCAAGGATTATACCTTTAAGAGAATGGACAAAATATGGCATCCGCCCAAAAAACATCATCAGGTATGATGCTTTAGATCCAATCGTCTGGATAAAGGATTTTAAACCAAAGAAGGATGATCTAGCTTTGTTACACTTAGATTTCAATAAAAAAATTATTACCATTCGATTGGAAGAAAATTTCGCTGCATATTTATTAGATCACTCCAGCGATCATTTTATGATAATCGAAGTCATAAGAAAACTTCTCGAAAAAGATCATGATACTCAAATAGTAATTCTTCCTAGATACGAAGAGCAATTTAATATTCTCAAAAAGAATTTTAAAGAGGAAGTATTGATCCCATCTAGAATGATATATGCCCCCTCTATTTTATCCTATAGTGATTTATTTATAGGAGGTGGAGGAACTATGACCGCAGAAGCATCATTATTAGGCATACCCACAGTATCTTATTTTCCAGGTAGGACTACCTGCGTTGATCAATTTCTATCAAAACATGGCATGATAATGCGCACAACAGATCCTAAAAGTATTGTAAATTGGGCTGTTAAAGCGCTATTTGATAAAACTCTTAAAGAGAAGTTAAAGAAAAAAGCCAACTATTTAAAGGATAAAATGGAGGATCCATTAAAAATTATCTTAAATGAGTTGAAGCTAATGCCAAATTGATCTGAATATTAAATAAAAGATAAATTGATTATCTTTTATTTATGCTATTTTCAAAATAAATCTGAGCTAATTGCCTCCATATGAAAAGCCAGACTAAGGTTAGAATAGTGCCTATCAAGATTATTGATATGTTGATTATAGTTTGATTTAGGTTTGTTATTAAAAGTAATTTGTAAATATAACTCAGAATGAAGAATCCAATAATCATCATTAACCAAACAGCAATAACTATTCCGAATAAATTGAAATATTTCCTCAATTTATATCACAAGTATTATTATTTGTGTAATTATTGCTAAAATCGAAGAAATCAGAGTAAGTATAAGCATAATTCTAACAACCTTGTATTCCTCCAGTGGTTCTCTTGCTAAAATGATTCTGGAAAGAGTCATAGGTGCTTTTTCCTCATCTGTAACATCTAGCTTAGCATTTGGAAGTAACTTTGTTGGTCGACTTTTTAACTCTCTTCTTTCATACAGTTTTCCAACAGTAGCAAGTCCATAGAACGCATTCATTATATGAGGGAATAATGCCACTACTGTCGCTACTTCAATATTTCCTATTATTGCCAAAGATCCAATCGAAGCACCTATGAATAAGCTCCCTGTATCGCCTGAAAATACTCTGGCAGGGTATTTATTATATATATAGAATGCTAAAAGGCACCCCAACAAAGCTGTTGCTAACAAAGCACATTGAATTTTTCCTACAAGAAGAAGACATATTATCATAGTAGAAGAAATTATGGCGCAAGTCCCAGTCATTGATCCATTAAATACATCCATCATATTTACTGCATTTGAAGGTACGGCTAGAGCAAATGGTAGGAGAATGGGGTATACTATAGTCAATCTAACTCCTCAAATAAATGGAAGAATTGGATAGGGATGGTATGTTCCTAAAAGTAATATCGGAATACAAGCAAAAGCTGTTAAAATAGCTTTTTTATTTGCTCCTAAACTTGTAAGATCATCATAGAAGCCAATCATGCCTGCTATGATGCCCGCAAGAATGAAAGAAAAATATTCGAATGCATTCTGAGTATTGAGGGGAATTAAAATAGCAGTCGTTAATATCATGCTTATGAGGATGGATAATCCACATATTTCGGGGATTTCAGGTTTTTCTAATTTATGAATATCAACGCCTACTTTGTTAAATTTTTTCATTATTTTAGCGATAATTGGTGTTAAGATAAATGTAATTATAAATCCTAAAATCAAGACGATCAAAAGATAAAAGATATTATTATACAAAGAGATCTCGCTTACTTTATCTCTTTAACTATCTGATTTATTATAGTTTTATATTTTTTCGCTAGTTCTAATGCATTTTTTTCATCATTTGCCTCAGCAAATATTCTGAATATTGGCTCGGTTCCACTAGGTCTAATCAATACCCAACTTTCATTTGAAGTCCAAATTTTTAAACCGTCTATTAATTCAATTCTTTGTCCTTTTATTTTACTTACTAAAATCTCCAATGCCTTCTCTTTAAGAATTTCTGGACATGGTATCTTATCTTTAATAGTATAATAACAGGGAAGACTCTTGATCAGTTCTGAAAATTTTTGTTTTTTATAACTCATTAAATTAACAATCAAAGCCGTTGCCATGGTTCCATCTCTGACGGGTTGGTGAGGTCTATAAAAAATTCCCCCATTCTCCTCACCTCCTAGATTTGCTTTTATTTCTTGCATCTTCCTTGAGACATTAATGCTACCTACTTTTGTCCAAACTATTTTTCCATCGTTCTCATCAGCGATTTCTTCTATCATTTTTGAAGAACTGACTGGGGTTACAATTTTTTCTCCAGGATTATTTGATAGAAAATTTTTCTCAATTATTCCAAAGCTTTTATCTCCCCAGTGCGCTATCCCCACCTCATCAACAAAGATGGCCCTATCTGCATCTCCGTCGAGAGCGATTCCTAGTGAAGCATTACATGCTTTAACTACTTTGCATAATTGTTGTATATTTTTTAGTGTGGGTTCAGGCGGTCTCCCAGGAAAATTGCCATCCACATTTGAATTTATTGTATATACTTCGCATCCTAACTCTCTTAATAAATAAGGAGTAATTAGACTTCCCATGCCATTTCCAGGGTCCACGACAACTTTTAGCTTAGCAAGTTTAATTCTTTCATAGTCAACGTGAGATTTTATTCCTTCTTTATATTCATCTATTCCATTAAATCTAGCAATCTTTTTTCCTAGCTTATCCCATTCAAACAGGCAATAATCTTCTTCAAAAAAGATCTCTTCAATTTTTTCTTCTTTGCTCCTTGGAATTTCGATTCCATCCTTATCAACAACTTTGACTCCGTTATACTCTGGTGGATTATGGCTTGCGGTTATCATCAAACCTGCGTCCATTTGCCATTCTCTGATCAGATATTGCAATGCAGGAGTTGGCATCATTCCTGCATCATTGACCTCGCAACCAGTCCCAATCAAACCTGATGTTGCAGCATTAAAGAACATTGGGCTACTTAATCTACCATCATACGCGATTATGATTTTTCCTCCATTAAAAAAAGAACCTATTGAATAGCTTAATTTTAATATAAACTCAGGAGACAATTCTTGATTTGTTACGCCTCTTACTCCATTTGTTCCAAACAGTCTTTTTTGTAAATTAGTCTTTTTCATTTAAAATATACCCGCTTAATTGTGTTTGCTAAAATTATAAAACATGTCCGGAATTCTTCACATCATTCTCAAGTTCCTTATAAGGATGCACAATAACGCCTTTTGATATCTTAATGTTATCTCGAATATTTACATAATCACTGATTATACAGTTTCTTCCAATTTTGACACTATCTCCTATTTCTACATTTCCACCGATTATTGTGCCCTCAATCAATGCTGACTCACCAATTGTTACGTTCTCAAAAATAATCGAATCCTTAATCACTGTTTTATTCCCAATTTGAGAATTTTGACATATTACAGAATTGGGGCCTATTATGGAAAAATTACCAATTTTAACATTCTCCCGAATTATTATTGGGGGCTTCAGTTTTGCTCTATCTTCAATATTTGCATTTTTGTACAAAAGAGGTTTTTGTTTTGGGCCTCGTTTTATTATATCATAGTTTGCTTTTCTGAAAGTATCAAAATTGCCTACATCATACCATGGGCCATCAAGTTTGAATCCATATAATTTTTCCTTTTCAGATAATATTGGAAATATTTCTTTTTCCAAACTCACTTTTCTGTTTGAAGGAATATATTTCAGGACGTCTGCCCTCATTAAATAAATGCCTGCATTTATCCATTTACTAGTAAGTTTTTCTTTTGGCTTTTCAACAAATTTCTTAATCCTAATTTCTTTATCGAGTTCAACTACGCCATATCTACTGGGGTCACTGACTTCGTGTAAAGCAACTGTAGCAATAGCTTCTTTTTTAGTATGCGATTCAAGCATTCTTTTAAAATTCAATGTAGTTAAAATATCCCCATTGGCAATTAGAAAATTATCTACATCCTTTAATCTGTCTTCAGCTTTTTTAATCGGTCCGCCAGTGCCCAATGGTTCAGGTTCAAGGGAATAATTAATATTAATATTATCTATTTTATTCCCCACTCTTTTTTTTAAAATGTCAGCAAGATGGTTAACCGCCAGAATGACTTCATCAAAATCTTCTCTATAAAAAATGTTTAAAATCCACTCAAGCATCGTTTTTCCTGCAACTGGAAATAATAATTTAGGTCTGGTACATGATAAAGGTCTTAATCTTGTTCCATAACCGCCGGCAAGAATTAGGGCTTTTATTTTAATTTCCTCCAACATTTTGAAATGTTTCAAAATTAAAATGTATCGGTAAAAAATCTTTACTATTAGTTAGGAGAGGAATAATCGATTATTAAAATAATATATTTATAATTTTTTATTAAAATTCATTATTTTTTTAAAAAAATGGGGTCGAAAATATTTTGAAAGGTATATACTGTCTTTTAATAAGGCTTGAAGGTTCGGCATGCGTTAGAATAGGAAAAATTGGAATCCGTTTTTTCAAGAAGGGCGTATATATTTATGTGGGTTCGGCAACAGGCATTGGACCTACTTCTCTAGAAGGCAGGATTGGAAGGCACGTTAAGAAAAATAAAAGATGCTATTGGCACATCGATTATTTCCTAAAGACTGATGAGGCATTAATCAAATATGCAATTTTTTCGAAAGCTGACGCCATTTTAGAATGCAATATGGTTAAATGCATCGAAAAATATCTTGAAATCGAATATCCTGTTAAGGAATTTGGTTCATCTGATTGTAGTTGTTTTGCACACATATTTCGAGTCAAGAGAGAATCTGAAATCCATATTTTAAATGAATTAAAAAAAATATACCAAGAATTGGGATTGGATCCAAAAATAATTAAATTATGATATTGACGCTGTGCTTAGTAGAATCAAATCGTAGCGGCATTCATTTTATTTGATTCGAGTTATTTAAATGGAAGAGCCTCTTCCCATCTTTTTTTGAAAGCATCAGAGAATATTCTGATTAATCCAATGTTTTTCGTATAATGTGGTTTGTAATGAATTGGCCTTGGAATATCTTTTTTCGTTGCCCATATGACAAAAATAAGCTCATCTTCATCGACCATAGTTCCTCTAACTGGATACCATTTCTCAACACAATGTTTAACCTCGGCACCAAGCTCTTTTAATCCTCTCGCGCGTTTTCTTGTGTATTGGTCTATAATCAACATTAGTATCTTTGCTTTTACACCTCTCGAGAGGGCTTTCTTGAAGTCTTCTTCAATATCTTCATACCAGTCAAATTTCTCTGAGAAAATGAAAATCTCATTGTTAGCTTCATTAATAATTTTTGAAGTTCTCGCTGTCATCTCGCTTAGGTCTTCGATTGTCTCAAGTAGTTCTTCGGGTTTTATTCCAAGTCTTTTTTCAAAAAATATCGGTTCAAGAATGCTTTCTAATGTTGAAGCTTTTTGAAAAATCTCTTGAAAAGCACTCTCAGTTTCTCTTCTTTTCTCATCAACAATTCTAGATAAAAAGCTTTTAGGATCATTTGCTTCCATTCTATTCCTTTTCACATTTACAAGTCCCTTATCGACTAATCTTCCGATGACATTATTGAGTTTACTAGATGGAATATTATATGTGGAGATAATTGTATCTATGGTTTCTCCATCAGGCTTATCTAAAAGATTTAGATAAACTCTGTATTCATAATCTGAAAGCCCAAAAAATTTTAAAAGTTTGATCTCCTTATTCATAGAATTCGCCTAGCCAAGAATCAATAATATCGTATAGGTCAACAATATAAATAAAATAGCTTCTTTTAGATTGAAAATCTAACCTCATTTCTATTCTCTAATTATTTTCATCGGTATTATAAATTTAGTGAGGTACAAATTAAATAATAAATCTAATTTTTCAAATGATCTTTTTAGCCGCCATTGCAAGTCCGAGGGGGCCCGTCATCATCATGTCTCCACCAGGAGTTGCAAAGTGATACTTTAATCCAGTTTTTTTTATTAAATTTCTATTTGGTCCAGTCACCGCAATGAGTTCTATTTCAAATTTTTTTAAAGGATGTATATAAAAAGATCCATGTCCACCATCATTAAAAATATCGCCATCATCTATTTCGGATCTGACAAATCTATCAATCAAATTCTTTATTTTTTTAGGATTTAGAAGTTTTGTA
>JAOZGV010000185.1 GCA_026015225.1 Candidatus Bathyarchaeota archaeon | reverse complement strand
ATTTGCATCTCTAATGATCTTCATTTTAAAGAATTTTTAGATCCCCGCGTTCTTAGTTGCTTAAGTGAGGAGGAAGTCGTCTTTAAGCCTTACCTTGCAAATGAATTGTATGATATTTTATTAATTAGGTCAAAAAAAGCATTTTGTGAGGACATTGTGGATGAATCCTCAATTAGATTATGCGCAGCATTGGCTGCAAGAGAACATGGAGATGCGAGACGTGCTTTAGATCTTTTAAGAGTTGCAGGAGAACAAGCTGAAAGAGAAGGAATAATGAAGATTACTGAGAAACATATTAAGTTGGCGCAACAAAAAATTGAACACGATCGAATTTCCGAGGCTCTTTCATCTTTACCGCTTCACTCAAAAATAACAGTGATAGGCACCTACTTACTAAATAACTATATGCCCAAGGAAGGAGTCATAACTGGAAATATTTATGAAATTTATAAAGAGCTTTGTAAATTAATCGAAATGGAACCTTTAACACAAAGGAGGATAAGTGGCCTTATCAATGAGTTGGATTTACTTGGAATATTAAATTCTAGATTAGTAAGTTATGGAAGGTACGGAAGAACAAAGAAAATTCGACTTGGAATTCCAGTAAAAACAATCAATACGACTTTTTCAGGAGATGATATGATTAAGGAACTTTTTACATATATTCCAAAAAATCTCCCAAAAAAAAGATATAGAAATTAATTCAATTCTCATAAATTAAAATCAATTACTTTTAAGTTCATTGATTGAAGGTTGATCAATGGTAGAATCCCTGGAGTTGGAATAAGCCCCATCCTCTTTTGATATTCTGTTTGGTTTTGCCAAGCCCCACAGTTTATTACTGAAATACCTCGATAAACCTCATTTTTAAGTACGTGAATATGTCCAGCTTGAAAAACATCTGGCGGTTCATCTATTACAAGATAATCCTCACTCATAGGCGCTATAGAAGTCCTTTTTCCATATTCAAGAGCTAGATGTCGACTCTTTAATAAAAACTCCATCGCTTTTTCAGGTCTTTGGAAATCAAGATTGGGCAGAGTCGCTATTATATCATCCAAACTTCTTCCATGATACAATAAGAATGTTACTCCATGTAACATAATCTTTGCTGGGTTTCCAAGTGATATGACTTTTTTAACCTCATAAATTGGTTCTGCATAATCCTTAGATATCGCCGGTTGAGGCAATGCTTGTCTTACAGCGTCATGGTTACCAGGGATTATAATGACTTCGATGTAGTCGGGTACCTGCTCAATATATTGAGCCATTAACTCATATTGTTTATATATATCAGTAATGGCCAATTCTTCTTCTTGTCGTGGATAAATTCCAATACCATCAACCAAATCTCCGGCTATTATCAAGTATTTAACTTTGCTTGCGATTTCAACTTGGTTTGAATTACCGGCCTTTCCATTTAACCAAAGGATGAATTTATTAAATGAATCTTCAAGAAAAGTTTTGCTTCCTATATGTATGTCAGATAGGAGAGCCGCATAGATGGGAATGTCAGCCTTTTTTACTTTTCTTTCAGGGACATCAGGAAAGATAAAATTAGTTGCGATAAGAAAATCTTTTGAGCCCCTTATAGCCTCGATGCATAAAACTTGATCTTGAACTACATTCTGTGCTAAATCCAATAATTGTCTGTTCTCTTTAGGAACGAGCAGTAATGCTGAAGATTCAACATCATCTATTTCAAGAATTACGAATCGATTGCTTTCTTTTTTACTCATAACCATCGCAATTATTTTGACCTTTTCTTTAGGAGAAAGATCTAGAGCCATATCAATACTCAAGGCGTCTCTAGCATCTAAGCGTTTACGTAACAAATTTGAAATCTTTTCAAATCTACTTCTGAAATAATCTTTGAAATCTTCGACACATCCAACAGATCCAATTTTATCAGTTGGATCATCTATAATCTCTATATTAGAATCGATGTCTTTAGCTAGTGGTTTTTTTATTCTTAAACCAGTTTGTATTTCTTGTTCTAATTTTTTTTCAATACTTAGATCTGAAATAGCATCCTTTACAAAATCCTTTGTGATCGCAATAGATTTTGGGCTCTCAATATTCAGTCTCTTCAATAATTCTTCTATGAATGATTCCATTTCATTTTTGTCGATTATATCGTTTAATAATTTTACAGCATCTACCTCTATCTGATAGCCTGAATTAATTATTTTTTTGACGATATTTTCCATGTCTGAACGCATTTCCATTTGAAGACCTTAATTAAAAGTCACTGCTAATTTAACTATTTATCTTTGTTAGTGTCAATAATTTATGTGGTGAATCAAGTACCTGAATTGCGTAAACTCTAAAAACCAAGCGATTGAGCATTTTTTTCTAATTTTAAATTAAGAATGGATTAATAAATTAACTTAGATAAGGAATCCTATTTTTTAGTAATAAAAAAAAGATGGCAATAATCCTATCCTATCACGATGAGGCCTAAAGAAACCTCAAGGAGATACCAAAAAATTATAGAATCAGTTATCACACAATTACCGCACTTTATAATGTGTGAGTTAATTGTTGATATGACTTATTCTATATTAACAAGATAATTAAATGATGGCGCGAAATATTAGTTAGTAAATAGGGAGTCAGGTGTTTTTTGGAGGATATTGCGAGGTATGCGTTAAATTATGCATTATCTCATGGAGCTAATTATGCCGAAGTAAGGTTACAAAGAGATAACGGTAGTGCTGCGTTACTAAAAAATGGAAATCCCGAAGTTTCAAGTTTAATAAAAAATTATGGAATTGGAATAAGAGTTTTGGCTCACGGCTCTATGGGTTTTGCTTCAACGAATATTTTGGATCGAGAGAATGTATCTGAATGCATCTTAGAAGCCATTTCTATGGCTAAATCAGTCAGTGGAAGGTTGAGAAAAAATATCGATTTTTCATCTAATGCAGTTTCAAATGAAAAATGGAATGTCACTACCAAAGTTGATGTAAACTCAATTGGTTTCGATGAAAAATTTGAATTGTTATTAGATATTGAAAAGGCCACAATTTCATCTTGTAATGATTTTAAAATGCCTAATAGATTGTTTATAATTGAAAGTGAGGAAACTGAGAAAATTTTTCTAAATAGTGAAGGCTCTTTTGTACAAAGTTCTGTTCCAAGAGTATCATTTACCTATATTTTAACTGCATATAAAGCCGGTAAAGGCACAGCTCAAAGATTTAATCAGAAAGGTGAAACAAAGGGCTGGGAAGTAACAAATGAATGGAATCTTATCAATTTTGTAGCTGATGAAACAAGAATTTTAGGTAAAATTCTGAAACAAGCTGTAGCACCTCCTAAGGATGATCGACTCGACATTTTGCTTGGAAGTGAAGTTGTAGGGATCATCTGTCACGAATCATGTGGCCATCCGTTTGAGGCTGATAGAATAATTGGTAGGGAAGCAGCTGAAGCTGGAGAATCTTTTATAAGCCCCGAAATGCTGGGACAGAAAATTGGAAGCGATGTGGTTACAGTAGTTGACGATCCTACATTGCCAAATTCCTATGGCTTCTATCTCTACGACGATGAAGGTGTTAAAGCAAGGAGAAGAGATCTCATAAAAAATGGGTTTATAAATACTTTCCTTCATAATAGGGAAACGGCAATAGAATTTGAAGTTGAAACAAATGGGTCTTCAAGGTCTGAAGCTTATAATAAGGAACCCATAATTCGGATGGCAAATACCTATATGGATCCTGGAGATTACAAACTCAATGAGTTACTTGAGGGTATCTCTTATGGAATTTTCATGAAGAATTTCATGGAATGGAATATAGACGATAAAAGATTCAATCAACGCTATGTTGGGCTTGAAGCCTATGAAATAATTAAAGGCGAATTGAAAAAATTAATTCGTAACCCAATTTTGGAGATTACAACTCCAGCATTATATTCTAGCGTTGATGCTGTGGGTAAAGATCTTTCATTCAATGCGGCAATTTGTGGCAAAGGAGATCCACAACAAGGCGTTCCAGTTTGGACAGGAGGTCCTAGCATAAGAGTTAGAAAAATGAGATTGGGTGGCTTACCATGATGAATCACGAAGAGTTAGTAGATTTGGTAGTTGAAGAGGCTATCAGAAATGGCGCAGAAGATGTAGCTGCACTTGGCTCTCTGCAGAAGACAAGAATGGTTAGATTTTACAATAACAAAATATCTGTAATAAAAGCTTGGAGAAATTCAGGAATTAGTATTATGATTGGTCTTAAAGAACGTAAATTTGTAAGTAGTTTCAATGAAATTTCTCCAGAAAAGCTGATTGGATCTGTAAAGGAATTAATAAAATTAGGTGAAAAATCAAAACCAAATTACGATTACGTTCCTTTGCCGAAAGGCCCTTTCAACTATATTGAAAGAGATCATAAAGAAGACTTAGCATACTTATCAGGTAAAGATTTAGTGGAATACGCTGAAATAGCAATAGAAAGAGCTCTGAAAGAAGGTGCAAAAAGGGTAGCTGGAACTTTGATATGCAATTCAGAAGATATTGCTCTTAAAACCTCTGCCAATGTTTTTGTAAAAGACAATACATCTTCATTAGAGACTTTCGTAAGGGCATTTGTTGAAAAAGAATCATCAGGTCAAGGCATATCCTGTTCAACTACCTTAAAAAATTTCAAACCTGAAATTGCTGGGTTAGAGGCTGCTAAGATAGCAAAAATGACTAAAAACCCTAAGACATTTCAAAGTGGTCGATATAATGTGATATTTGGGCCATGCATTTTTGCGAATCTAATGAATAATGTAATGGAAGCCGCCTCAGCTTTTAATGTTGATGCTGGGCTTTCGTTTCTGAATAATGAAATAGGAAGTAATATAGCCTCACCCAATTTTACAATAGTTGATGATGGAACAGCTAAGGATGGATTAAACTCAAGAATCTTCGATGACGAAGGCACTCCTACAAAAAGAACTATTGTTATTGGACATGGCAAACTAAAAAATCTACTTCACAACACATCAACAGCTAAGAAGTTCAAAACATATAGTACTGGAAATGCGGGATGGATAAGTCCATCAGCTTGGAATATAATTATTGAAAATGGTGCTTATGAAGAAAATGAGCTTTTTAAAGAGTTAAAAAACGGATTATATATTACTAACAATTGGTACACGCGTTTTCAAGATTATCGGAATGGAGACTTTTCTACAGTATGTAGAGATGGGATTTTCGAGATAAAAAATGGAGAGATAATCACTTCTGTAAAAAATATTAGAATAAGCGATAACTTTCCAAGAATTTTAAAAAGTATTGGAGCAATTTCCAACAATCGATATTGGATTAGATGGTGGGAAGTGGCTACTCCGACTTTAACTCCTTATGCGCTTGTTAAAGATATTGGAATTACAAAATCTGTGTTTTAAAAAAAGCGCTAAATGAATGATTCTATGTTTAAAAATAATTTAATTTTAAAAAATATGAGTGCAAGTCTAATTGCAAATTCTATTCAGCCGGGGTGGCAGAGCGGCAAAACTAGTAGGGCCATTGCGCCGGACTCGAAACAATGTCGCAAGGAATCCGGTTCTCCTTATAGGAGAGTGGGGGTTCAAATCCCCTCCCCGGCGCCAAAAAGTAATTGTTCTATTGAGATATACCTCCTAAAATAGCGTTATTGATTTTAGCAACATCTTGGGATTTAAGTTCTAATATTCTATCCCTTGAACCGCCTCCACAATAAATTGTTTCAAAGTTAAGTAAAGACCTTTCCATCACAGTTCTCATTTCCATCTTATGTCCAACAGAAGGCGTTCCACCTGGGGGATAGCCACTGATATCTTCAGCCTTTTCAAAGGGCATTAATCTTACTTTTTTTATTTCTAATAACTTTGCAACAGTTTTTAGGTCGACCTTTTTATCGCCTGGAACAATTATCATAATATATTCACCCTCATCAGTTTTCGAAACGAGATTCTTTGTCAATCTTTCTAAAGGAACGCCGGATGCTTTTGCTGCGTCAGCAGTATGAACTGTTTCTGATTTATCTATAAATCTATGCCAGATATTATTTCTCTTCAAATATTCTGTTAGAGACATTAAAATCTACCTTTATAACAAAAATTGAGTATTTTAAAAAAACAAAAAAATCTTTTGTTTAATTACAATGAGCTGATTTAAAAATTGAAGCTAGAAGAGCATATTTATTATGTTCTAAGAAATGAATTAGCACGCGCAATTAAAAGGAGCATGCCTTACATCTGAAATTTTGTTCTGGAACGGTTGTTTTTGTTTGTACTAATTCCTCTTTCTCAGCCTTGACTGTCATAGGTTTTTGCAATACTTGGTTCTCTCTACTTTGATCTCTGTATACTGTTACACCCTTACATCCCAACTCATATGCCAATAGAAAGACTTTTTCTACTTCTTCGGGAGTCGCATGACTCGAGAAATTAACTGTTTTTGAAACCGCATTATCTGTATACTTCTGGAATGCTGCTTGTATTCTTATATGCCACTCTGGTGTGATATCATGTGCGGTAACGAAGATTTTTTTAACGTCTAAAGGCACCTCGCTGATATCCTGAATAGAACCTTTTTTGGCTATCTTCCTCATAAGATCTTCGCTATAGAATTCTCTATTATAAGATATCTTTTCGAAGATTGAATTTACTTCTAATAATTCAGTATTATCCATAACATTGCGTATATAGCAGAGGGCGAATATGGGCTCGATTCCACTCGAACAATTTGCTATTATACTTAGACTTCCAGTGGGAGCAATAGTAGTTGTTGTTGCATTTCTCATTTTCGGACCCCCTGAAAAATCATATATGCTTCCCTTGAAATTAGGGAAAACTCCCCGCTCCTCAGCTAATTCCGATGAGGCTTTCCTGGCTTCATCTCTAACAAATTCCATGATCTTTTCGGCTAATTTAACAGCTTCTTGCGAACTATAGGGTATGCCGAGCTTAACTAGCATATCTGAGAATCCCATTACGCCAAGACCTATTTTTCTATTCCCTTTTGTCATATCCTCTATCTCTTTTATTGGATAGCGATTTGCATCGATCACGTTATCAAGGAATCTGACTGATTTCTTTATTGTCTTTGCAATTTTTTCGAAATCTATACTTCCGTCTTTGACCATTCTGCTTAGATTTATTGAACCTAGGTTGCAAGATTCAAAAGAAAGTAAGGGTTGCTCGCCGCATGGATTGGTTGATTCAATTTCCCCGATCTTTGGAGTAGGATTATCCTTATTTAATCTATCCAAGAATAAGAGTCCAGGTTCCCCATTCTTCCAAGCCTGTTTGATGATTAAACTAAAAACTTGTTTTGCAGGAAGCCTATCGATAACCTCTTTAGTTCTCGGGCTTATTAGCTTGTAATCCTCGCTATTTAAGACCGCTTGCATAAATTCTTCTGTTGCTCCAACTGAGATATTGAAGTTATTCAATAAATTCTCATCATCTTTTGCAGTTATGAATTCTAGAATGTCAGGATGATCAATTCGCAATATTGCCATATTAGCACCCCTTCTTCTTCCACCTTGTTTAATGACCTCAGTAGCTGAATCGAAAACCCTCATAAATGATATTGGTCCTGAAGCTACGCCTCCAGTAGTTCTGACAACATCATTTTTAGGGCGGAGTCTGGAAAAAGAAAAACCTGTGCCGCCACCAGACTTATGGATTAATGCTGTATGCTTAACAGCATCAAAAATACTCTCCATTGAGTCTTCTATTGGGAGTACAAAACATGCCGAAAGCTGACCAAGCTCTGTACCAGCATTCATTAAAGTTGGAGAATTTGGTAAAAATTCCAAATTAGTCATCATTTTGTAGAATTCTTCTTCTATCTTCTTCGCATCAGAATTCGGATTATAGATGAGTTCAATAGATGCTATACTTTCAGAGACTCTTTGAAAGAGTGCTGTTGGTGTTTCAACAATATTTCCCTCCTCATCTCTCTTTAGATAACGACGCTCTAGAACGCTTATTGCATTAGCTGAGAGTCTAGTATCAAAATCTGCGTCAAGTAGAACAGTCTTAGCTTCTCTTACTTCCTTTCTTTTTTGACGATATAATATATACGCTTTCGCTGTTTTTACATGACCGTTTTCGATCAATACTTTCTCGACGATATCTTGAATTTCTTCAACAGAAGGTACTGAACGGCCATCGAATTTTTCCTCAAGAATTTCTACGACTCGCATAGAGAGAAATTCAGCAATCTCTCTATCTTTTCCACCTACGGCTTCTGCAGCCTTATAGACTGCATTGGTGATCTTGTCTCGATCAAAATTAACGATTCTACCGTCTCTTTTTTTAACCTTCGAGACGAGGAGAGTTTTTTTCCCTTTCTTTTCGTCTGTATGTGACTCACTAATTTTTTTGATGGAGTTATCTAATCTTGATTTCAAGTGAGTAAAGTTCCTCCTAAAGTGAAAATTAGGATCTTAATGTAAGATTCTATTTAATATATACTTAAAACTTAATTTTAGATTTTTAAACAATTTTATATAAAAAATTGTAGTTCAATTTTATTAAGTATATCTAGACTATACAAAGGATTGATAATAATTTATTAGAAAAAACAAATCAGTTTTCAATCATAACATTTGAAAATTATAATTTTTTTATTTAAATGTGGTGGGTTCTAAAAATGAAAGTTGAATCTGTATGCCCGCTAAAGAGCTTTAAAAAATTTTTAATATTAAGTACGTGCAGCTCATTCATTCCCAAAGAGTATCTTGAAGATGATATGGTATTTCCGGAAAGAATGGTTGAAAATGGAACTATGTACATAGAAGCAGAAGATAAAGAAACCTTAAAAAAAATTGAGGAGTTGTCTTTCGTTAGAGCTTCGAACGTTCTTGGAATTATTTATAACTCTAAAAGCGGTAATACAAAATTGAAGTGGAGATCCACAAATGAAAAATTTGGGAGACTTACTGGAGAAGCTAGTGCTAACTCATTGGTTAACTTATTTGAAGCTAATGCCCTTGAAAGGACATATGCGTATGAAAATAAGGAGAACAAAGAACTAGAAGCCTAATTCCTCACCTACTAATACTATAGTCATGTCAGTCTTCATAGGTCTTTTTTCAATTATTGTTATAATGTGACAATTTCTATTTGGAGGCTCACATTCATCTAAATCACAGTTTCCAGTTAGTAGGCAAGGCGTCTTTCCTCCCAGTCTTTTTACATTCATAGGTGCAGCAATATTTCTTATGCGTTCGATTCCTTCATATGAGTCTTTGACAATTTTATTGATACCAGCTACCACAATCACTTTTTTGGGACCAAAAATCATTGCTCCAACTCGATTGCCGAGTCCATCGATATTTATGAGCTCTCCATCCTCCGTTACTGCATTACTACTAGTTAAAAAGACATCCGCCGTTAATTGTTGCCTTCTAATAGAAAGTTTTTCTTCCATTGAATATTTTTTTAACCAATCCTCCGCCAGCTTATTCCCTCGTTTAACCAATGCATCAACTAATCCAATTTCTCTAATCGTTACAGAGCCACCAATGCCTACTAAAGACCCTTTTGGGATTAAATTCATTATTTTGTCAAAAGCCTCTTCTTTTGTTTGCAAGTAAATTGCATCGAAACCATTATTTCTAAGAGCTTCAATAACTCTCTGAGCTCTTCCCTCAATAAACCATTTCTTTTCGACTCTCATGATAATCTCACTAAACTTTTTAGATCAAGACACTTTTAATTACTCAATGGATTCATAAATGTGATTTTGTTAAATCCAATATAATTGGATTATAGAAAAAGATCATCAACGTTATGTAATTTGGATGTATTGGATATTTAATTGGAGTATTAATAATCTAAAAAAGATCCCTATATGCACTACCCCTACGCATTTGATGAATGAGCATCGGTACTAATTAGTTTGTAAAAATAATAAACACAATAAATGCTTATGAAAAGTGCTAACAAGTACATTTTCGTTGCAAAATTTAAATTTACAGGAAATATTTGATTCAAGTAGGCCAATCCATCCATATCAACATTTATAAAATCTGGATTTTTAATTGCGAGAGATACGATCTTTGCATTCCAAAGGGTAAAATTCCAAATAAATTCATATGTAGCCATCATGACGCCTACTAAAGATATTATAAATAAGAGTTTGCGTACTAAAATCGGTAATTTAATAAAAATTTTTTTCAATACTTCTAGTCCGAATATCCAATAAAAAATTCCAAGTATTACAAATAATGTAATAAGCTTAAATTCAAATACAATGTTAAAATTTGTACTGAAAATTTTTTTTGGAATAGATAAGAAAACAATCTCATTAAAAACCCATTTATCGCCAAATGCGTTTTCCTTAAACTCCACAATAAAGGTAGTATATAGCCATAGTGCTAAAAATCCAAGACCCGAAATAATTGATAATAAAAACCAGATCTTATCATTTCTTCCCTCAAGAAATTTCATAGGTCTCAAAATAAAAAAATATATATAATCTATTAAAAATTACTAATTTTTAGCATTTATTTTAAAAGCGATAAACGACTCTTAACTATAATAATTCAACGGGTCATAGGGTAGGTTTGAATGAATTTAGTATACTTTGCTCCAATAATCGGAATTATTGCAATGGGTATTGTCGCTTTTCTTTTTTGGATTATTATAAATGAAGATCCAGGAACAAAAAAGATGATAGAAATTGCTTCCTTCATCCAAGAGGGAGCTAACGCTTTTCTTAAGAGACAATTTATTACAATACTTTACTTTATTGTAGGGTTGATGGTTATTCTACTTGTCGCATTTTGGCCACATTGGCAGATATCTTTTGGCTTTGTTTTTGGTGCTTTAATGTCACAACTAGCTATATTCATTGGTATGAACGCTACAGTTAGAGCTAATCTGAAAACTGCTAGCGCTGCAAGAACATCTCCAGGAAGATCACTGACAATAGCTTTTAGAGGTGGAGCAGTCATGGGTTTGACGATTGTCGCCTTCAACCTTCTAGGTCTTTCCTCGCTATTTTTTATTTTTGGTATTACTGAATCAAATCCTGAACCAGTCAGTCTAATGGTGGGTTTTGGTTTTGGAGCGAGTCTTGCTGCCCTTTTCGCTCAATTAGGGGGAGGAATCTACACAAAAGCTGCTGATATATCTGCTGATCTTGTTGGGAAAGTTGAGATTGGCATACCCGAAGATGATCCCAGGAATCCAGCTGTTATTGCAGACCAAGTAGGAGATAATGTAGGAGACTGCGCTGGTCGTGGAGCAGACCTATTTGAATCTGGTTCCGACAATTTAATAACTACTACAATCATAGGCCTCGCTTTTTATCCAGTTTATGGATGGGCAGGTTTACTCTTCCCTTTGGTCACAAGATCTATTGGTTCTATCGGGACTATAATAGGAACTTATGTAGTAAGACCAGAAGAGAAAAATCCAATTCGATCTTTGAATATGGGTCTATTCTCTGCGGGGCTCTTTGCATTTATTTCATTCTTTGTTGTTGGAAATTGGTTACTGCACGATCTCAATCTATTCTATTGCCTTTCACTAGGCCTTTTTGCGGCACTCTCTATCTCACTAATCGTGCAATATTACACTGGCATTGATAGAAAACCAGTCATGGAGATAGCAAAGGGAGCAAAAAGCGGTGCCGCGATTAACCTCCTTTCTGGTTTTTCGTATGGAATGGAGAGCGTAGTTTTACCAATCATAATCCTTTCAGCAGTCACTATGGCTTCTTATTACATAGCTGGTGGGGGGTTGATAGGAATCTTCGGAATAGCAGCGGCTACATTGGGTATAACCGAAATGAAAGGGATCATCATGGCCTCGGATGCTTTTGGGCCAATTGTTGATAATGCGGCTGGTATTGGTGAGATGTCTGGCCAGAAGAAAGAGATTAGAAGATCACTGGATGTTTTGGATGCGGCTGGAAATATTACAAAAGCGATAACAAAAGGTTATGCTATGGCGTGCTGTCTAATGACAGCCGTTGTAGTTCTCTTTGCTTATCTTTTCGAAGCTGCTAGGATTCAGGGAATATCTTTTGTGAATTTAAATGACATAGTAATCAACCTTATCAATCCTTTGAACATCGCGGCTTTGATGCTTGGGGCAACTATACCCTTCCTTTTCACATCTATGGCTATCCGTGCTGTTGGAAGAACAGCTTTTGAAATGATCGATGAAGTAAGAAGACAATTCAAAGAAATACCAGGATTAATGGCAGGAAAAGCAAAACCGGATTACTCCAAATGTGTTGATATTAGCACAAGACGTGCACTTAAGGAAATGATTCTCCCAACAATGGTTGGAGTTATAGCTCCAATACTGGTTGGATTTATCTTGGGGATATGGGCTTTGGCTGCTTTTCTAATTGCAGTTAAGATCACCTCTGCAATATTAGCTACTTTCATGTTCAATGCGGGAGGAGCTTGGGATAACGCTAAAAAATATATTGAGGATGGTCACTATGGTGGAAAAGGAACAGAAGCTCACGCATCCTCTGTTATCGGGGATACATTTGGGGATCCACTCAAAGATACTGCTGGCCCCTCGCTTCATATATTAATAAAACTTGAGAACATTCTCTCTATAACTTTCCTGCCCTTATTCATATCATTTTCAATTCTTGGATAATATGATACATTTTTTATGAAATTAATCATCAAGTCAGTTAATAATTATATATTTGAATAAAAATATTTGTTCATCAAGTGGGATTCATTTTGTCGATGGAATTAAGAAAATTACTCTATCATCAAATATGCGATGAATTCGAAAAATCGTATCACGAAATCGAAGAAAACCTTTCCAAATATATAGATATATTGAAGAAAATAAAAGAAAGGGGAGATTGGACAGTTGCTATGTCTGTTCAGGGTGAGGATGTTGAAGATCCCACTCTTTTAAGCCTTGAGCTACTCGAAAAAACAAATGTATTGAATGGTAATATTAAGTTCACTAAGCGTAATATTTACAAAGTCTTCACACTCTCAGAGAGTGGAGAAGAATTAATTAAAAAGATAATTTCTGGATAGTACGAAGTTTTCTTTGAAAATAATAATTTTATTATTATTAAATCATTTTTTTTAAAAAAATTTAATAATTAAAACTTTCTCGCTTAACTTTTAAGGTATGTTGTCATTTCACCATCTAGTTCTAACCATCTTTCTATCGAAGAGGCCATTTCTTCATTATGCTTAAAGATAATCTTTAGATAAGGGATAAAAATTTTAATACTGTCTTGTGATGAGACATGGCATTTTTTTCCAATTTTATTACCTAGCTGCCTTAATTTGGCTCTTTCTCTCATTGTTCTTGACATGAAAGCAATTCTTTGTGGAAATTTCATTGGAATCCAAGCGGGTTTTGTTCTCTTTCTTGACATAGCGACACCAGCAGTCATTAGATCCATTGCGTAAGATAATAATTGCCAAGCTTGTGTTTTCTTTGCTCTTGACAAAAATAGCTCTGCTTTAGCTAAAGCTTCCATGGCATTTGAGAGATCATACGGATCTGAAAGTTGCCTAGGTAAATTTTCATAAATCCATTCGAACAACATCCCATAATCAACATCTGCAACTTCGATTGCTTTTCTTGCATTTAGACAATCCTTAGATGTGAAGGCTAGTTTTAAAGCATCAAATATCGGTTCTTTTCTATTTCTCCAAGCTAATTGATTTATTCTTTCAAATGTTAGTTCAGTTTCTCCGGTTGTTAGCATCTGAAGATCATTAATGATGGAGCGCATATCTCCCTCGTTCCGATCAATTATTATCTTTATCATACTTACATCTGCTTCTATCCCTTTTTTGGTTAGGAGTTGCCAAAGGTATGGAACACCATCCCTAATGCCAATTTTCTTGTAATTGAGGATCAAACTTTTCTCTCTTAACCCTCTAATTTTAGGATCCCATGCATCGTTAGCAGTCATTAATATAGGATAATTGGTTTTATCTATGACCTTAGTAATAGCTTGAACTGCTCCTCGATCCTTTTGAGAACTTATCCCATCAACCTCATCTAGTAGGATTATTTTCTTTCTATTGAATAAGCTTTGTTCGGTAACTGCTGAACCAACAATACTTTCAATAGCTTGACCAGTTCTTATATCACTAGCATTCATTTCGAATAGATCAAAATCCAGTTCTCTAGCCAACGCTTCCACAGAAACGGTCTTTCCAGTTCCTGGCGGGCCATAAAGTAAGGCAGCTTTTTTATTCGAACCAGTTCGTTCCCAAGAAAGGATCCATCTCTTTAGAGAATCTATTACTTTTTTATTACCAGCTATCTCACTCAAATTTTTTGGTTTAAGTTCAATTGTCCAAGGAATATCGGCCACCAAAAATTTCACCATCCGAATTTTTTTCGCGAATTAGTCTCATTTAGCGCGCGCGCTATACTGCTTAGTATAATTTGTAAAAGCAGTCATAATATTTTTGGTTATTGGGCCGGGAATTCCATTCCCTATGACTATTTTATCGATCATAGTAATAGGCATCACTTCTCTATTAGAGGACGTCAAGAAGGCCTCATTTATTGAGTCTAGTTCTGGAATCCTAAGAGGCCTGAATTTAATACGGTATTTATCTTTAATCAGTTCTAAAACAACTTTTCTAGTTATGCCGTTCAAAATATTTTCTCCAGTGGTTATTATAACCCCATCCTTGACCGAAAAAAAATTTGAACTGACGCATTCATATATAGAATTTTCATATGTGTAGAGGGCCTCGGTTGCACCTAATTTTTTTGCTTCCATTGAAGCCCTAACTCCAAAAATGTAATTAAGTGTCTTAGCTTCTGGAGATTCGCGATTGAATTTGTAAGTTATGATTTTGCCCCCTTTTTCGTAATATTCTAAAGGATATCTCTTATAAGGCAATACTATTATCGCTAGTGTTGGATTTGAGGAGGGAGTGATAAGATTTTCACTTTCTCCACCGGTAACAATTATCCTTATACTTTTTTCGCCTTTTGGATTCTTATCTAATGTCAAATTTACTAATTCAGATAATTGCTTTTCATTCCAAGGTAAGCTAAAGCCTATAATTCCTGCTGATCGGATAAGTCGTTTAATGTGGTCGTTTAGTCGGAATGGCTTTCGTTGGTAGGTAATTAAAAATTCGAATATTCCATACCCTCTTACTATGCCTAAATCCAAAATATTGACAAGGGCTTCATCCTTTGTTATAAAATTACCATTTAGATAGAAAATGGATTTATCTATCAATCTCTCCACCAAATAACCAAAAAATAGTTTAAAATTGGATAAGATCCAATTAAAATTACACATAAATAATACTTTTGAAGAATAAAACTGCGGTTGATGAATTTTTTAATAGCACTTATTTAGAATATTGGAATTATCAAGGCCCTTACATAATTTCGTTGATCTATCTAAGGCTTGGTTTAAAGAGAGCTCAGCTATCTCGGCCCCAAGCTCTGCAATTCTTCTTATCCCCCAAAGAATATGCCTTAGATTTGAAGCCATTTCAGAATCTGGTAGATGTAAAGGAAGATCTTGGACAAGCTTCTCTTCTTCCTGCTCAATTTTTTTCTTGTAATTTTCAATCGCGGTATTTGCAATTTTTATATCGCCCGTGAAAACGCTTTCCATTGCATTTACGCAGATAGTGTAAGCCCTTTCACTTAACTGATAAACTCCCTTAATTATTGGTTCGCCAATTCCAATCCCTTTCTTTTCAATTATAATAACGTTTTTTCCAATTTTTTCACCCCAGTCAGCCATGCGTTCTAAGAATCCAACTAGCATTCTTAGATTCAGAATGTTGTGTTTATTCAAATCTATCTTCTCTACTATATCTCTACTATTTTCAGCTGAATAGAGCAACCTAGAAGCAAGCCAATACATCATATCAGCGTCTTCCTCCCTTCGAATCGCTTCTTCCGCCAATTCCATCTTCATTTCACAAAGCGCTTGTATAGCTTCTTTATGAATTGTGGATGCAATCGCATATAACCGTCTAACCACCATATCGATCGGAAATTTACTAGCTTCTATTGAGCATTGAAGAATTATCCGGATTGGCGTCTCTTCAATAATTCCTAATCCTATCAATTTACGACTAATTCTTCGAATTTCTTCACTATGGGAGTTTGAGATACGCTTTGAGGAGACTATACTTATTATATCGTGACCTAAAAGATAGTTCCCTACAATGATTCTTTCTAATAGCCCTTCCCGATCACAAAGATCAGAGTTTACAACAAATTCCTTTACTTTTTTTTCTCGCTCAACCAATTCACGCGCTCTTAGTTTCAAAGAACCATCGCTCTGAGGGATATAGAAGACTAAATCACCTTTCTTTAAGCCTACTTCCTTCGTCCAACTACTTGGAAGTGAAACGGTTAGAGTAGATGGACCTACTTTTTGTATTCTTCTCCCCTGCAATCTTTTAACCTAAAATATAATATATTTTTCTAAAATATAAATGTATATATGATGTATATATAAGATATACACAATAAATATATTTAGAATAACATATATATTTAATCGTGAATAATATGGGAGGAATTAAAAAGAGTAAATTATTGACTTTACTAGTTCTGCTAAAATTCTGCGCGATGGTTTTAATAAACCCAGTCTTTGCAGCACCAGATGACGATACATTAATAACTATAACTAAGTATGCAACGATGGCATTCGCGGTAGGGCTTTCTGCTGTTGCAGCGGGAACGGCTCTTAGTAAGACTGGAGCAGCCTCTGTAGCAAGCGTAACGGAGAATCCTAAACTCTTTGGTCGTACTATGGTCTATGTAGGGATGGCTGAAGGAATAGCCATTTATGGCCTCTTGATTGCCTTTTTGATATGGGTAGATTAGCAGTAGGTGATGAAGTTGTCTGGCAGAGTAGAATTATATGTTGGCAGAGGGGTTGATGGAGATAATGGTATTGTAAGACTCGATGAACACACGATGGAATATCTTGGAGTAAGGCCAGGAGACGAAGTATGTATTTCTAGTTTGGCACTAAGCCTCGCAGAAACTTATGCCAAAGTAGCTGAAGCTCAGCTTAAAGATAAGGGAAGAAGCATATTGAGGATTTCAAACGATATTATGAGAGAAGGAAACTTTAAAGTTGGGATGAGGGTTCTTGTGGGAAATTATAGTCCAATGAGGTATTTCTAGTATGGTAAACTACAACAATATTGGAAATGTACGTCGGAGGTGGTTTTGAATTGAAAAACATCAATTTCTATCTGTTCACAGTAAAGTATAGGACTATGATGAATTATGGAGACCATTTGATTGGAAGAAGTCGTATAGAAAAAGATCGTGATGACTGGTAATTGTAGATTTCCTTCAAAAATAGATTTGGAGTTTGATAAAGAGAGATGTTGATTCCAATAAAAAAATTGACAGTGATTACCCTTAATGATAATGAGCCAAAACTTATAGAATCTATAGGCGAATTGGGACTCATTCAGTTACATAGGCTTGACGACAGTGAATTCGTTGGATTCAACAGAGTAAATCCTGAAGAAATCAGGAAATTCGAAAACACATACGAGCAGTTGAATTTTATTAGAAACAAATTAAGTACAGCCTCCAAAGATGTAAAGAAAGAATCTGAGGATTTTAATGAATATGAAAAAACAATTAAAAATATAGATGCCCCAATAGAAGAATTTGAAAAAAGAGTTATTTCTCTGAGGGAAAAAGTCAATACAACTGTAAGTAGATTAAAAGAGCTTAAAGAAGCTAAATTTGCATTACAAATTTTTAAAACTATTGGATTTAATCCCAAAGAATTGGCTGAATTTAAAAATATTTTTATAAAGCTGGGCTTGGCTAAGTCCGAGGATATTCCTTCTTTTAGACTCAGGCTTAAAAATAAAAGTTTCATAACCTTTAAGGAGAAAACGATTTCTCCAAAAGAATCATTCCTTTACGTATCTGGGCTAATAGAGCTTAAACCTTGGATTGAAAAACTATTGTCTACCATTGGTTTTAGAGAGTTTAGAATAATTGAAGAATTCTCAGACGAAACTGATATAGACATAAAAAGAATAGACAATGAGATTAAAGAACTTGAGGGCAAAATTCCTCAACTAGAGGAGAATTATTGTTATTTAAATTCTGTTAGTAAATTTTTAAGAAATATTCAGGATGTAAAATCCTATCTATTGAAAAGTAAAACAATCATAATGCTTCAGGGATGGGTTCCTGAAAATAAGATAGAGAGATTAAAAGAATCTTTTCATAATTTAAATGATGAATTGAATGGTACTCTATATTATTCCCTAGAGGATCCTTTGCCCTATGAAGAAATACCGACCGTTATGGAGAACCCAAAACTTTTTGGACCTGGAGAATTACTCACTACGCAGTTTGGCTGTCCAGAATCAAAAGAAAGCGACCCAACTATAATCTCAACTATCCTTTGGATGACTATGTTTGGGATAATGTTTCCAGACTTCGGTCAAGGACTTGTGATATTGGGACTGGGAATAATCCTCTCTTATGTGATTAAAAAACCACTAATGGAAATGAATTTCAATAAATTAGGTCGCCTAATAATGGGCCTTGGCATTTCAGCCATAATCTTTGGATTGCTAACAGGGGGATTCTTTCTAACAGAGGTTCATCCCCTCTGGCCTGGTTTAATGCCTAATTGGGTGACAAATCCAAACATCATTATTTGGCTAATAAAGATAGCAGTCTATTTTGGAATCGCTCAAATAATCCTTGGTTTAATTATTAGCATAAAGAATCATATAAAATCAGGCGATAAAATTGAGGCGCTATTTGGAGATCGAGGTCTTGCGGGACTTGTAACTTTCATAGGCATAGTATTAGTAGCATCGTACTTCCTTGGTGTAAGCATTATCCCTGGTATCTCCTTTCCAAAATTAAAACTAGATGTCATCACCCATTGGCCAATAGCTATTCCATTGATTGGCGTGTCACTAATCGGCTTAAAAGCCATATTGAAGGGCGAAGAACCTACCATGATTCTTGGATTGATAATAGAAACGATGACCTCTAGCTTATCAAACGTCCTTTCGTATGCAAGAATAGCTGGATTTTGTGTTGCGCATGCAACATTCGCTCTTATTATCGTGAAATTATTCCAATCAAACCCAATGTTAGGAATAGGCCTAGGATTAATATTTTTGAACATCTTCTGCTTAACACTCGAGTTGTTGGTAGTCATGATTCAGTCTTTGAGGCTGCTATACTATGAATTTTCAACTAAATTCTTCCAAGGAACAGGGACACCGTACGCTCCTTACGGAATTGGTGAGAATTAAGAATGTTGAACTTCAATAGATTCGCATATTGGAGGCAGAATATAAAAAATAGCGCGCACCGCTTTGTCCTTACCGCCTCAAAGAAAAAGATTGAAGATTGTTAAGGAATTTTTTAAGGCGAAATAGAATGGAATCACGAAGGGATAGAAAGAGAAAAAATCATTGGGATAAAATGACTAACTGGCTAAAAGACTCGTCTACAATGAGTTCTGGTTTTACATCCTTACTCTCGGGCATTAGATTTGTAGAAAAGGATGAGGACAAGATACTTGAAGAAAAGGTCAGAAAAGTTGTGCAGGAAATATTTGAAGAACAAGAATTACCTTGGAAGAAAGAGAAGGAATATGCAAAGCCTAGATATATAATGGATACCTGTCCAGATTGTGAAGCTGTTGGAATGTTACAACCCTGTTCCAAAGGTGCGGAGATCCTAAAATTTAGATGTACAAATTGTGGATGGAGGGAGAAATAAAATATTGTGCATAAATAGTCCTATAGAAATATCTTTTAGGATATCTCCAACATCATCTTATTCCCATCTATCTTTATTACCAATAAAAAGCGATGCTACAGAAATAACTGACGATGAGTTAAGGAAAAAGCATAGAAAATCATCAATGAGATTAGAATGGAGCATGAGCGCACGTGGAGATGGTAGAAAATGGAATGTTCAAAATGTAAAGAGGGATTAAAACCAATCATTTCTGATGATGCTTTTGCAGGTTGGAATTGTCCTGCTTGTGGGAATGGTTGGAAATTTCGTAATTAAATTTAAGCGCGCAGAGAATCATTGAGGAAATAAAAAAGGAAAATGAGAAAAAAGAGAGGGAAAAAAGAAAAGGAGAGTATTTTGAAAAATGACTTTAGCATATGTATTAATAAATACCGAATTAGGGGAAGAAGGCAATGTTATCAAAGAACTTCGTAGTATTGAAAGTGTAAAAGAAGCTCACTTGACATATGGCGTTTATGATGTAATAGCCATAGCTGAAGCTAAAAATAGGGAGAAGTTAAAAGAAATCGTGGCTTTTAAGATTCGACGCTTGAAGGATATAAGAAGCACTCTTACTATGATTGCGATTGAACGCTAAGCACCTTTAAGTTAAAGGTTACGATATGGCGATACATGCAATCTAATCATGAATAATCAATATGAAGGTATTGATTTGCAAGAAGAAATAATACTTTTCATAATTATCGGTTTTATTGCTCAAATGATTGATGGAGCACTCGGTATGGCATATGGTGTAACTTCCAACTCATTCCTTCTCGCAATAGGGATTTCTCCTGCTCCAGCAAGTGCTGCCGTCCATACGTCAGAGATATTTACAAGCGGCGTATCTGGTTTTTCACATTTCCATTTTAGGAATATCGATATGACTATTTTTAGGAAATTGGTTATTACTGGAGTTATTGGGGGAATAATCGGAGCTTACTTGCTGATTTCATTACCAGCTGATTTCATTAAACCATTTGTAGCTATATATCTGCTCATTACGGGTATTTCAATAATATTGAAAGCAAGGTCAAAACATAATATTAAAAAAGACACCACTAAATTACTTCCACTCGGCGCAATCGGTGGATTTTTCGATGCAATTGGTGGTGGTGGGTGGGGACCAATTGTGACTTCGACTTTAATATCAAAGGGCAATAATCCAAAACACTCAATAGGCACTACAAATCTGGCTGAATTCTTCGTTACAATTGCCCAGGTTGCTACATTTATCGCTACTATTGGGCTAGTGCACTGGAATGTGATTATTGGTTTGATAATCGGAGGTGTGATTGCAGCCCCTTTTGCAGCATATACATGCGGTAAATTACCTAACCGTCTTATAATGGTGTTAGTAGGATTCACGATATTAATTTTATGCACCAGAACATTAATTAAAGCAATATTGTGAATTCGAGCATCATTATTAATAAGTAAGTCGCGCTAAGATTTTTTGAAATATTCACTCCTCTATTAAGATGGGATTATTAAAACTCCATAAGGTTGATTCCAAAGATCTCTGGAGAGATGAGCGCGCGTGCTTTTATCTATATAAGCCTTCCAGGCTTTGTAAATTAGTAAAAATTTAATTATGCCCCTACCTCGCTAATTTATGTTGATTTATCATGGTAAATCATCCCTTCAAAGTGGGTTTTAGTTTTGGCGTTACGTCAGGAATAATAACCACATTAGGATTGATGGTTGGATTACATTCTGGCACTCAATCAAAATTCGTTGTAATTGGAGGAATTTTGATTATTGCGATAGCGGATGCTTTCTCAGATGCTTTTGGAATTCATGTCTCCGAAGAGAGTGAAAATAAACACGACTCAAAGGAGATATGGGCATCGACAATCTATACTTTTCTTTCAAAATTTTTATTTGCACTATCATTTATTATTCCAGTAATATTTCTTGATCTTACTATCGCAATTGTTCTTAGCGTAATTTGGGGATTATTGGTATTATCAATTCTTAGTTTGAATATTGCTAAAGAACAAAGAAAAAAACCCTGGAAAGTAATCCTAGAGCATCTTACTATTACACTTTTAGTGATAATAATTACTCATTTTGTTGGTGACTGGATATATTCAACTTTCGGATTTTTGTGACTCCGCACATGAATATACTATAGCGCACACTATAATATGGCGGGTTTGGATCTTTATTCACCTTAGCAATTCTATCCAAATCGTTACTAGTAACAGATCGTAGCGCGCGCTAGCATATTGACATTGACTACAGTCGAGGTAGTATAATCAACGAGAGTTAAAATTATAAGACATGAATATAGCGAAAGATTTTTTTCAAGTCAGATGATGACCCACTCTTAAAGACTGAACCTCAGCGAGTGCAGTAACTAGCATCAAACAGCTGTTCTTCTTTGAATTCTATAGTTCTTATTGTTTTACGTCCTACTAAATCACATAATATCATTCATCTGATTAAACAAGAAGAGAAGATAGTATATAACCGATATTTATTAAATCGATACAACAATTATAGATATATCGATTTTAAGCGCGCGCGTTATCTTGTGGAGTCAAACGCTACATATCTTATTTTTTTCTATTGCTCTGTCCATTGATGTCTCGGCTATAGTAACGGAGATTTCACCAATCCTGCGCAGGGCACAAATGATTTGTCTCAATTCTCCGAATCCGTGAAAAATATTTTTATGCAGTAAATCGTCAATTATGTTACAAGCTTCTTCATCTAAGTTTCCCCTAAATTGATTTATCACCATATTCGCCAGATCGACATCATAGGCAAATTCGCTTTTCATGGCTTTGTCGCAAATGTCCATTATTTTCTTACTATAATCCGCTATGCTCGATCTTATTATTTCGTTCATTCTTACTCCCGAAGTTTCTATTTTTATTACATCATCTGCAATTTTATATGCCCAGTCTGCCATCCTTTCCACGGCATTCGCAACTATGAATATATTCAATACATCTTCACTGCTGTGAATACCTATCTCTTTTGATATTTCAGAATTTAGCTGAGCTTGATTTAAAAGCCTTAGAATCAACGCGTACATTATATTGGCCTCGCGTTCTCGTCCTTGGGCTTCCTTTGCTAACTCCTCATTCGAGTTCATCAGAGCTTGAATGCTTTCATCACACATCGTAGAGAAGAGAGTATAAAGACGTCGGGTAACTAGATCGATTGGGAAGATGGTAGGGTTTATTGAACATTGGAGGGTTACACTTGAGGAAGTTTCCTCAACAATGCCTAATCCCATCAGCTTGAGTTCTGCATCACGGATTGACTGAAGGTTCTTTTTACTTATTCTACTACTCGATATAATTTTAATCGATTCAAAGCCCTTGATGTAGCAAGCCACTATAACTCTTTCGAGTAAGCTATTCTCTTGACACAGGTCGGAATTTATAGTACAAGTTCTCAAAGCCTCTTTTTCCAAGGTTATGGAATCTTGAACTATTCTTAATGCTCCGTCCTTTTCTGGAATCACTGTCACGAAATCTCCCTTATTCAAGCTAGTATCTTTTATCCATTTGCTTGGTAAAGAGACCGTAAGAGTCGATCGCCCAACAAGTTGGATCCTACGCTTATCCATAAGGAAACTACCTAACTATTTTTGATGTAATTATTTCAATTACTGATATTTACCAGTATATATTATATTGCGGTAATATATAAAATCTTAATCCCTTACTTATTGATCGAGGGCGCATGTTTAGGTAGGTAGGTCGATAGATATGGCGTTACTGAGATGTCAGCATTGTGATTATAGGTGGAATTACGAAGGCGAGAACGAGCATTATGCGACTTGTCCCAAATGTCGATATAAGGTCAAGATCCCTGGCGAAAAAGTGTCGATATTCCGTAAGAAAAAAATGGAACGTGAGTTAAAAAGCAAAATTTCAACAGAAAAGAAACCTGTGAAATTGCTCGGGATTGCTAAAATAGTGAATAAGGTCATAGAAGATTATCAATACGACGAGAATATGCTGATCCAAATCCTTTTGAAATTGCAAAGGGATTTTGGTTGGCTTCCAAAGGAAATGTTATTGGAAATTAGTAAACAACTCAGAATTCCTCTTTTTCAAGTATATCAAGCCACAACATTTTACAAGGCTTTCTCTCTTTCACCTAGAGGAAAACACGTAATCAGGATATGTATGGGAACTTCCTGTAAGGTAAGAGGCGCGCAAATTATCCTTGATAGGATAAAGAATCTTCTTGCCATAGAAATTGGCGAGACCACTCCAGATGGCAAATTCAGTGTTGAAACTGTTAACTGCATGGGTTGTTGTTCTCTCGGCCCCACGATCACTGTTGATGGTGATTACTTTGGAAATCTGAAGTCGCCCGATGTAAAAGGAATTCTATCTTTGTACACGTAGTTAGGAGGTGTTAAGTATTAGGCGTATAGTTTCGATTGAGGACTTTGAGAATATTCGAAAAGAAATTAGAGTTGGAAGAGACCCGAATGAACTTATCATTTCAGTTTGCACGGGGACGGGTTGCATTGCGCTTGGTGCAAGAAAGGTTGTTGAGGCTTTCAAAGAAGAACTGGAGAAGGAGGACCTGAAAGAGGATATCGAAATTAAAGAGACAGGATGCTTGGGCTCCTGCGAGCTTGGGCCAAGGGTCATTATCTATCCGGATGAAATCTGTTACTTCAAGATTAAACCTGAAGACATTCCTGAGATAATTTCTAAAATAGGAATCAAGAGGAGGGTTGTAGAACGCGTTCGCGTGTAGTTGAAAGATTGCTTTATAAAGAGCCCTCATCTAATAAAATTATTCCAAAGCTTGAGGATATCTCCTTCTATAAATACCAACTTAGACTACTGCTAAAAGAAAATGCAAGAATAGACCCAAAAAGTATTGAGGATTATATCTCTCAAGGAGGATATAGTGCCCTTGCTAAAGCATTATCTAAAATGAGTCCTGAACAGGTGATCAAGGAGATCAAGAAGGCAAATTTGCGAGGAAGGGGTGGGGGAGGATTTCCTACAGGGATAAAATGGAAAACAACAAAAAATGCGACTGGAGATTCGAAATGTGTAATAGTCAATTGTGATGAGGGAGACCCGGGAGCATTTATGGATAGGTCCTTAATAGAAGGCAACCCGCATAAAGTTCTCGAAGGACTCATAATAGGCGCTTATGCAATTGGAGCTGATGAAGGTTACGTTTACGTTAGAGAAGAATACCCATTAGCTGTAGAAAATATATCTATTGCCATAACGCAAGCTGAAGAATGTGGTTTACTTGGCGAAAATATTTTGTCCTCAGGCTTCAACTTTCAAGTTAGGGTCCATAGAGGTGCAGGCGCCTTCGTTTCCGGAGAGTCCAGTGCCCTAATGATGGCTCTTGAGGGAAAAGTCGGTGAACCCAGACCAAAGTATGTTCATAACGCGGTTAAGGGTGTATGGAATAAACCAAGTTGCCTTAATAATGTTGAGACATGGGCTAACGTTCCACTGATTATTCTTAAGGGTGCAAGGTGGTTTAGAAGTATAGGAACTAAAGGAAGTAGTGGAACTAAGATTTTCTCTCTAGTAGGTAAGATTAACAATACAGGTTTAGTAGAAGTACCTATGGGGATAACCCTTAGGGATCTGATCTACAAGATTGGGGGAGGAATTAGAGGAGAAAAACAATTTAAAGCAGTACAAATAGGTGGCCCCTCAGGAGGTTTCATTCCTGAGAAATACCTTGGGCTGCAAGTAGACTTCGATAAGCTCGATAAGGCAGGTTCCATGATGGGATCTGGTGGCATGGTTGTCATGGATGAAGATAGCTGCATGGTAGATGCAGCAAGGTATTTTGTTGATTTTCTTCTCGAGGAGTCTTGCGGAAAGTGCATCCCTTGTCGTGAGGGATTGAGAGTACTCTCCAAAATTTTAAGTGACATCTGCGAAGGAAGAGGTAAGGATGGAGACATAAAGATCATAGAGGATATTGCTGAAACAATGAGGGGGGCTTCACTCTGTGCTTTAGGTATGACTGCAGTTAATCCTATCCTAACATCATTAAGATACTTTAGAAGTGAATGGGAGAAGCATATAAGGGATAAAAGCTGCCCATCCAAAGCCTGCAAGGATTTGATTAATTATTACATCGATCCTAAGAAATGTCAAGCCTGTCAACTCTGTTTAAGAGAATGTCTAGTAGGCGCTATTCAGGGCAGCAAAGATCAAGTTCACTGGATTGAACAAGAAAAGTGTATAAAATGTGGCATATGCCAAGAGATTTGTAATTTCGATGCGATAAGAAAGATTTCAAAAGAACCCATTCCTAAAAATCCGTTAAAAGGCATGAAACCAATTTGGAGAATGGAGAATTAGAATGGTAAGAACTGTTGTATTGAATATAGATGATAAGGAAGTTAGAGCAAAGGAAGGAATATCGATTTTAGATGCAGCAAGGAAATCAAGCGCGGATATACCAACTCTGTGTCATGAGAATGGATTAGATCCATATGGTGCATGCCGCATTTGTAGTGTTGAGATCGAGAAAAAAGGAAGAACAAAGATAGTGGCTGCATGTTGCTATCCTGTTGAAGAAGGTCTCAAAGTGAGAACAAAGTCTCCCAAAATAGACAAAATAAGAAAGACGATAATTGAATTGGCCGCAATAACTGCAGGAGAAGGTTTATCTGGTGAGATGAGGCTTTTGGCTAGCAAATACAGTGCAGATCTATCGAGATTTCGATCAAGAGTACCCACAGAGTCAACAAAATGCATCCTTTGTGGATTATGTATACGTCGATGTATCGAAGCAAATTGGGATAGCATTATTGGATTCGCAGGTCGGGGAGTGAATAGACGTGTGGTGCTTTTTCCAGATAGATCAGGAATCTGCTCAATCTGTAATTATTGCTATGATGTATGTCCTACTGGAAGAATTTCCTCTATTGGTCCTAGTCCTCATTTCCCCAATATAGACAATGTTACAGCAGGGAGAGAATAGATATTCGCTCCCAAAATTATTAGCTAGAAATAGAGTTGAATGAATAGTACGTTTTGCATATAAACAATGTTTAAAGAGGCTCCTTAAATACTGAGGGATTGGCGTTTGACTAGAAATCCTTTGGATACTGTTAGAGGGCAGCTTGATTTTATTGGAGAATTGGCGAAGATCGAACCGAGTGTCATAGAGCAGCTTAAAAACTCAAGAAAGGTAATAGAGGTTTCTTTACCTGTCCGTATGGATGATGGAAAGGTTGAGGTTTTTACCGGCTACCGGGTCCATTACTGTAGTTGGCGTGGACCATATAAAGGGGGCATCCGATACCATCCTACGGCGAATTTGGATGAAGTCAAAGCTTTAGCGGCGTGGATGACCTTCAAGACCGCCGTCGTTGATCTACCTTATGGAGGTTCTAAGGGGGGTGTTATATGCAACCCTCAGGAACTTAGCATTTTTGAGCTAGAGCGTTTGACAAGACGTTACACCTCTATGATTTGTGATGATATAGGCCCATTCAAAGATGTACCTGCGCCAGATGTAGGTACCAATGCCCAAATCATGGCATGGGTAATGGACACCTATAGCACTCTAAAAGGATATAGTGTTCCAGAAGTGGTTACGGGAAAACCGATATCGTTGGGAGGATCATACGGTAGGGAGGGCGCGACTGGAAAAGGGCTAACCATATGTGCTAAAGAAGCCGCGGATAGAATTGGTCTAACCTTGAAAGGGGCAACCATCGCAATACAGGGATATGGAAAAGTTGGGTTTTCCGTTGCAAAGAATTTAGCAGCTATGAATGCCAAAATTATTGCAGTAACCGATATTGGAGGAGGAGTCTATGATCCAAAAGGCCTTAACATCTCAAAGCTGAAGGCTTATGAGGGTGAGAAAGGTTCTGTTGCAAGCTTCCCGCAAACTAAGCCAATAAGTAACGAGGAGTTGTTCGCCTTAAAATGCGACATACTTGTGCCTGCCGCCCTCGAGAATGTCATTACTGAGCAAAATGCCGATACAATTGATGCAAAGATGGTTGTTGAAGGGGCTAACGGCCCCACTACGCCCGAGGCCGATAAAATTCTGCATGAGAAAGGAATATTTGTTATACCAGATATTTTAGCCAATGCAGGAGGCGTAACTGTAAGCTACTTTGAGTGGATTCAAAACCTAAATAGAGATAGGTGGCGTCTAGAAATAGTTAATAAACGATTGGAAGAGAGAATGGTGAATGCCTTTCAGGTTGTATACAATCTATCTAAGGAAAGAGCGGAAAGCTTGAGAACTGCCGCATACATTCTGGCGGTTGAAAGTTTAGCGGAAGCTCATTTAAAGCTTGGGTTATTCCCCTAAACGTTTCATTAACACTATCACTCGAAAAGAACTAAAATTAGTTCATAAAAATCCTAATTATATTATTAATAATGGCGTGGACCAGAAATCCATATATAATGTAGTGGCCCCGCCAGGAAGTTAACCCACTATATCGCATGGGTTCAACAATTAATTGGAATGGAACCTACAACCTTTATTAGGAAAAATTCTATCCAAATACTGTGTCGAGAAACATCATAACAGCAAAACCTATAATAAACCCAATAGTGGCTTCAATTTCATGACCCTTACGGTGGCTTTCTGGAATCATTTCGTGACTTACAACGAAAGCCATGGCACCTGCTGCAAAAGCTAGACCACAAGGCAGAATAGGACGGGCTAATGCTACTAAAGACACTCCTAATAGTCCGCCTATAGGTTCGACTAAGCCTGTTAAGGTCGCATACCATATTGCTTTTTTTCGACTGAATCCTTCTCTAATTAAAGGAAATGCAACTGCGGATCCTTCGGGAATATTCTGCAATCCAATTGCGGTAGCAATAACAATACCTGCTGAGATATCTCCGCTACCGAAGCTTACCCCAACGCTCAATCCCTCAGGAAAGTTATGGATAGTTATTGCTAAGATAAGAAGGCTTATTCTAGAAAGTGAAGAGGAGGGCCCTTCATGTCCTTTAATTAGATGCTCATGAGGTACATACCTATCGAGAAGATACACAAAAAATCCCCCTACTACAAAGCTGATTACTGTGATCCAAACTCCACCTAACTCGATCGCTGGAACCAGAAGGCTAAATGCTGTAGCGGCCAACATGATTCCCGCTCCAAATCCGAGCATCGTGTCTAATGTGCGATGTGAGATGCCTTTCATGAACAGCACAGGTAAGGCCCCTAAGCCTGTAGCTAGTCCTGCTATTAGGCTGGCTAATAGTC